>CAKRRS010000004.1 GCA_934394665.1 uncultured Acetatifactor sp.
AAGGGTACAGGGAAGACTTTTTGTTCCGCTGTACCCTTCTTCTCAAACACCAAGGGTACAGGGAAGACTTTTTGCTCCGCTGTACCCTTCTTTTCAAACTTCAAGGGCACAGGGAAGATTTTTTCCTCCGTTGTACCCTTCTTTTCAAACGCTAAGGGTACAGGGAAGACTTTTTCATTCTCTGTACCCTTCTTTTCAAACGCCAAGGGCACAGGAGAATATTTTTATCTTCTGTGCCCATAAAAGCATCCCGACTAAAAATAGTCAGCCATCTGCGTGGAGTATAGAAAAATATTTGCTTAACTAACTTTCAAGTTACCTTCACAATTCCTGCACAATCTTTTCATAAGCCTCAGGTTCCAACGCATATCCAAGATAGGCAATTCCCCGGTAGACAGTCTCCGGAATATCTGCTGCCGGCGTGGAAGACAACAGTCTGTTCCGAATAGCCAGCACTAATTGTTGCTTTGCCTCAATGATTTCAGTATCCGCCGCATAATACTGCGTCATGTTGTAATCCGAGGTATTGCCGCAGGGATTCAGGCAGGTGGCACAGTCCGGCGCGATGTGGAACTTCTCTTCGTGAATCTTCTGTACTATTGCTTCCTCGCTGTTCTGGTCCGTCAGATGTAAAAAAGCCTCTCTGATCACCTGGTCCGTCTGCTCCGTTTTTCCGTTATTGGATACCGCTCCCACCAGACCGATCAATGCACTGATAATGTTATCTCCCTGCATTTTCCTACCCTTGCCTTCCTGCAAATCTATCTTTTTCTAAAGCCCATTGCCATTCACGTAAAATAGATCTCTGAATGATCGACAACCAGGCTTTCTGCCCTGTAATTCTACTCAAGAATTTCCCCATCGATAGAAATCGTGGTTACCTGCCAGGGTAAAAACTTGCCGCTGTCCTGGATTGCTTTCTTCGCTGCCATCTCCAGTCCACCGCAACAGGGCACTTCCATGCGGACGATGGTCACTGACTGAATGTCATTGTTCCTGATAATCTCGGTCAGTTTTTCGCTGTAATTTACCGCGTCGAGTTTCGGACAGCCGATCAGAGTCACCTTGCCGCGAATGAATTCCTGATGGAAATTCGCATAGGCATAAGCCGTGCAGTCTGCCGCAATGAGCAATTTTGCGCCTTCGAAATAAGGTGCCTGTACCGGAGCCAGCTTGATCTGTACCGGCCAGTTGCCAAGCTGGGATTTCATCACAACATTCGTATTGTATGCTGTCGTATTTTCTGTTGTAGTCTCTTCGTTCTGACTGCGTTTCATCTGACGCATTCTGCTGCCGGGGCATCCTGCATGGGGCAGCTGCATGCCTTCACGCTGCATTTTCGCCTGCTGTTTTTCCAACTGTGCCTGCTTTACCGCTGCCTCATCATAAGCCGGAGCCTCCCGTTCTTCAAAAGTGATTGCACCGGTAGGGCATCCCGGCAGACAATCACCAAATCCGTCACAGAAATGCTCTCTCACCAGCTTTGCCTTTCCGTCGATGATATCTATTGCGCCTTCATGACATGCGGTTGCACAGATTCCGCAGCCGTTACACTTGTCCTCGTCAATGTGAATAATTTTCCGAATCATACGTTCCTCCTTGATTTTTCTTGTTTCAACATACATGGTATCATAAGCTCATGATATCACGATTCGCATCTTCGATGCTCTCCGTTGCTTCGCAACTATCGTGATCCAATTTGTCATTCGTCAATCGCGCAAGCGTGTTGATTCACTTGCACTCATAATATCTTGACTTTCTGCCATGATTATATTAGAATTCTCTGCATTAGTATGTTGTTTTTCCAACAAAAGGAGACTTATTATGAACAATCCGCTCTTTCAGAATATTTCACCGGACGAGATTCCCGTTATGTTAAAACGGCTGCATGCGTATACAAAAGCTTATCAAAAAGAAGAATATATCAAGTATGCCGGCGACCCGGTGGATTTTATCGGTATCGTGCAGTCCGGATCCATTCATGTATTGCAGGATGACTACTACGGCAACCGCAATATCACCGCTTCGATCTCCGAGGGTTCCCTGTTCGGAGAAGCCTTTGCCTGTGCCGGGATTCCGATCCTCCCGGTGGATATCGTAGCTGCCGAGGATTGCTCGATCACTTTTCTGAATGCAAAAGCAATCTTGAATACGTGTGACAATGGCTGCAAATTCCATCATACTCTGGTGCAAAATCTTCTTGGCATCGTTGCGCAAAAAAATATCTACCTGAATCAGAAAATCAAATACACTTCCCGGAAGACGACCCGTGAAAAGCTAATGGCCTATCTCACGGATCAGGCAACGAAAAAAGGAAGCAATGATTTCACGATTCCTTTTAACCGGCAGGAACTGGCTGATTATCTCGGCGTAGAAAGAAGCGCCATGTCCACAGAACTCGGCCAGCTCGTTAAGCTTGGCGTCCTGCAGACACAGCGCAGTCACTTTACATTATTAAAACCTTTGGATGACATCTGACCTCCGTGAAAACGACGCTATAAATCCGCTATAATCAATTCCGGCTTATAACTCTTTATGTCCGTAATCACATAATCGGCTGTCTTACAATGAATAAAACTCCGAAATCACCTTTTTCAGTACTTCCGCAGAATTTTTTAATTCTGTCAGTTCTTTTTCATTGAGTGCAATAGGAACGACCGTCTCAATGCCGTTTTCATCCACCACTGCCGGGATACTTAAGACCACATCCTGCAGACCATACTCCCCGGTCATCAGACTTGATACCGGCAGAATCGACTGTTCATTGCGGACGATTGCAGCGCAGATCCTGCATACCGCCATGGCGATTCCGTAATAGGTGGCGTGTTTTCTGGCAATGATCTCGTAAGCGCTGTTTTTCACGCTGTTGAAAATCTTCTCCATGGCTGCCTCATGGTCATGATGTCCGCGCAATTCGCAGAAATCATGAATCGGCATGCCACCGACTCTGGCGTGGCTCCATGCCGCCAGTTCACTGTCACCGTGCTCACCGATGATAAATGCATGCACACTCCGGCTGTCCACCCCCAGATGCTCTCCTAATTCATGCCGAAATCTTCCGGTATCCAGTACAGTTCCGGACCCGATGACACGATTCGCGGGATACCCGGATTCCTTCAGCGCAATATAGGTCAGAATATCTACCGGATTCGATACGATCAGAAGGATTCCCTCAAACGGGCGCTTCTTGATCTCTCCGATGATGGATTTCATAATAGCACTGTTTTTCTTGATCAAGTCCAGCCTGGTCTCATCCGGCTTCTGGTTTGCGCCGGCTGTGATGACGATAACTGCTGCATCTGAGATATCATCATAATCCCCTGCATATATTTTCATGGGACTGGCGAATGCCATGCCGTGGCTGATGTCCATTGCCTCACCTTCTGCCCGTCTGTGATCCGCATCGATCAACACCATCTCGGAAAAAAGTTTACTCTGCATTAAGGCGAATGCGGACGATGATCCTACAAATCCGCACCCGATCACCACTACTTTTCTGCTGTCGATACTCATATCGTTTACCTCCTATTTCACTACTTTCTCAAAGTCCGATGCCGGATGCTTACACAGCGGACAGATAAAATCTTCCGGCAGTTCTTCTCCCACATACTCATAGCCGCAGATCGTACAGCGCCATATCGTCTGACCCTCCACTGTCTTACCGACCTCCTGGGGCTTGGGTTTTACCTTCTCCTGATAATATTCATAGTTTGCGGAAGCGTCCTCGCTTAAGACTTCCATTTCCGTCACTTCCCCGATAAACATGGTATGGGATCCCAGGTCTACGGTCTGGCTTACCTTTACGGAAATATAAGCATTGGTTCCTTCTGTAATATAAGGAATGCCGTTTGCTGCATTTTCATAACCGGAATATCCAGCGAACTTATCCACTTCCCTGCCGGACTGAAAACCGAACCGTTGGTACAGGGAGAAATCCGCTGCCTTGCTGATGACTGAGACATTGAACACACCGGTTTTCAACAACATATCATGCGTAGCATTTGCCTTATTCACACATACGCAGATTTGGTTCGGCGCAGAAGCTGCCTGAATTGCGGTGTTCACGACACAGCCGTTTGCCTTCTCTTTGTCTTTGGTGGTTACTACATATAATCCATAACTTAATTTGTACATTGCCTTCTTATCCATGTCTTTTCTCTCCTTTTCTTCTGCGGTCTGCTTTCTATTTATTCATTTAGTATCTCTTACCTGCTGCGTTTTATTTATCGCATTACTTATTTTGTACTTCTCTTCTTGTTTGCTCTTTCGGCTTCTTCTTTTATTTCTTTATGCTGATTATATCTCATGTTAAATTGTCTGTCAATAATATCAGTAATGATTCCTGTTTTTATTTTATTCATTCTATGAAAATACACCGGTATCTTCTGATACCGATGTATCTTTTATATTCTATCGCTGTATTGCTATGAGCCTGATACCACAGTTCTCTTCCCTATGCACACTATGATTCAGCCCGAAAGCAACCTACATATAAAACTCGTGTTATGATAAACCCTTCCTCATAGAAAACACACTTAGCCTGCAAGCAAGTGGGATTGTTTTCTATGGGCAAGCTATTATATATCAATTAATACGTCACGACATTATGATATACTCTGTAATACCCGTCGCCGATATCCACAATCTGAAGTTGAATTGCAAAATTCTGCATTCCGAGACTCTTTAATACATCCACGACGTATCCCTGCTCATAAGCTCCGGTATTGTACGACTGTTCGATGGCACCCCACAGACTCTTTGGTACCACGTTGTCGAAATGTCTGTCACCGCTTCCCAATGCTGTCAGCTGCTTCTTACAATCTTCATAATAAGATGTCAGATCATTCAAAGCATCTGTCCGTACAGATGAAGTTCCCGAACTGCTGCCGGAATTCGTGCTGTCTCCGGTACTGCCGGACGGATATCGCAACGGTTCCTGCGGATTCGGATTGATGTAGTCGCTTAAGTTATTTCCCGTAGAGCCACCGTTTCCATCATTACTGCTGCCGTCGGCTGCACTCATTTCTCCGCTTCCGGTATTCGAATCCCCCGATATCTGCTGTCCGTTTGCTCCGGTACTTCCCGATGTATTGCCTGTCCCATCCGGAATTCCGCTCGGATCGCCGACAGTTGTCTCGTCTGAACCAGCGGCATCCCCCTGGCTATAAGCACTGCCGTTACAAGCCGGCAGGTATACCGACAGATTCTGTCTCACATGGGTGGACGCATACTCCGCATCCGATTTGTTAAAATAATCATAGCGGATCGTATTCGCATCATCCCAGGTCACATCGACATTATAATATCCGTCATCCAACTTCACGATATTCCATGCATGATCTCCTCCGGAATACCCGGTGCAATAATAACAGGGAATTCCCAACTGCTGCAGCAGATACTGATATGCCCTGGCATACCCGGCACATACACTTCTTCCGTTTACCAGTGCACTGTAAGCACTCTGGTTCATCTCCGCCGTCAGATCATAACTAACCGCCGCAGCCAGTGCATCATGTACGTATTTTTCTTTCTCATAATCACTGTTCAGTGCGCCGGCGCCGGAGAGAATATTTTGCGCCGCTGCGTTAAATTGTGTCTTTGCATTCTCTAAATCATTTACCGTACGGTTATATTTCAGATCGATCTCCACGCATTGCCCGTTGCCCCTATATTTTCCGGAATACCCGGTCTCCAGCCAGAATAACTCCGGATGATCCCCAATCACCGCTTCAAAAGCTGTCCTCACATCCCCGGCAGTCACCGTCTGCTCCGGTGCGAACCGTGCCGTCACCGCCTGCGCATTTGCAAAAATTTGACGATAAATTGCCTGCTGATTCTCCGACAACATCTGATAATAAGGATACTCTTCCGCAGCAAAATCAAGGTTTTCTCCCAACTCTCCGGGAGCTAACGTTTCCTCCAGATTCTGTGCTTCTTCGTCCGGCACTTCCTGGTCTTCAGACTGTACCGGTGTAAATCCGGTCTTGCCGCTGACATCTTCCGGTATCTGCATCTGGTCCATTGCAGGTGCCACATACCCGTTTGTATCTCCCGGCAGCCCATTCGGAAGTGTCACACTGATATTTCCGTTTCCTGATATAGCATTTCCCACACTTTCTGTACCGTTGGTACCTGCACCGTTTTCTGCGGTATTGCCATACAGTCTCTGTGCAAGAGAATTTGTCATATCGGGATTCAGGGCAAATACCAGAATTGCCCCACATAACAGCAGGCAGATCACCGCGATTCCTATCATGATCTGATTGATTATCTTCATCTTTTTTACTCCTGATGTCCTACTTGGACGTTACCGTGCATTCCTTTTTACAACGTTTTGCATCTTTGTCCACTGCTTTTCCTGTGCTCAGTCTTCTTATTCCTCTGTTTCTTCTGCACTGAGCAGCCCATCCGCCGAATACCGGTTTGTCGCATTCCACAGAATCCATTCCTCATATCCTGCATCATATACTGCCTGGATCTGTTCTCTGATCTGGGTACCGCCATAGGATATATGTCCCGACACCCAGGTAGCGGTAAATGCCTGCAGCCAGGGTCTTACCACTGCGCGGTCTTGTTCCGGAATCCCCTGTAATTCTTCATAAGAGCCCTGCATTGCCGAAAGTACCGTCTCATAAGGATTGGCATCCGGCACTTTCAAGCCAAACACACCGTTTGCATAATGCGAAGGATACACCATAGGGCTGATGGCATCCACAGTACACCCCAGTGCCACATAGTCCTGTCCTACTGTCTGTACATCCGTCTCGCTTCCGATGATCGTGCCGAACACGTCTGCTGTGACGACACATTGTTTTTCATGCAGCCTTTCTCCCGCATAAGCCAGGAAATCCTGAATTGCCTGCCGTTTCGGATACGTACTCATATCCACGCCGTATTCCGCAGCATCCGCATCCGCCCCTACCGGGAATCTCACATAATCATACTGGATCTCGTCAAATCCAAGCTCCGCAGCCATCTCGGCAAGTTCCGTCAGATACTCCCACACTTCCTGTCTGTAGGGATTCACCCAGGCAAGTCCGTTGGCATCCGCCACCGGTTTCCCGTCCGGTTTTTTTAGCGCAAGTTCCGGTCTGGCTGCCGCCAGGCAGGGATCCTTGAAGCAAACGATCCGTGCGATCGTATAGATTTTGTGCTCTTTTAATTCCTGCATCAACGCCTGAATATCACGGATATAGCGCACTCCGGCACCCATCTCGGTCACGGTATCCAACACCGGGATATCCGCTGTAATTTCATCATTGTTTAGTTTAAATGTGATATTTCCTTCGTCATTTTTTACATCAATGACCATCGTATTGAGTTCTGTCTCATCCACTAAGCGGATCAGATCCTCCATTCCTGCACTTCCTGCTCTGGGACCTGTGACATAGATTCCTCTGACCTTTGTACGCTCTGCCATGCGGTCAGAGGTCGTCTGTTCCGTAATTTCCTCCTCCCGGGACTCTGCACCGGTATTCACTGTCTGACCCGAGGTCTCGTTTTCTGTCGCTGCTATATCGGCATTTTGTGCCGTATCGGTATTCTGCATCATGTCTCCCTGCACCACATCCCCGGCACTTACAGCTTCCTGCATTAGCGTTTCCCAGGCAGCCGGATCTCCGGTGCTGACCGCTGCCGCGGCATCTGTCAGATTTATCCCTGTATCCGTCCCACAGCCGGTCATGCAAAATGCAAGCAGGATTCCCATAGCCAGAAATCTCTTCCATAGACTGTTATATCGTATCATTTATGATCTGTTATCTCCTGTATTTTCATGTTTTATAAACATTAGTTACATTATATTTGATCGGCAACGAACAAAACAGTGATCTCGCCGGGGCATGCGCTGCCGGGATCGACTGCTGTTATTTTCATACCGCTACTTCGGGCGGTTCTTCTACGGAACCGCCCGAAAAAGCCCGTTTTACCGTCATGGACGGAGCTTCCGGTCACTTACAGACACTGCTTCTGTCCGAAGCGATATCAGGATCAGTATGTTAAACTTCCTCTTCTTCAGGATAAGTAAGTCCCCAATCCTTACGGATCTTCGTCATGATCTGCATGACATCTTCCGTATAGTTCAACCGCATGATCTCAGGATCTCCCACGATTGCCTGCTCCATGTCCTCTACTTCATAGACCAGTGCATCTGCGGTGGCACCGGCAGTGAGTTCTTCTGTATGTTCGTCTTCCGTATAGGTGATGACCGCTTTCTCCCCTCTGGGGTACTCATACAGTTCAACATAGGCTTTATCAAAGGAGAGCATTCCCCGTTTCGGCTGCTTTGCATGCAAAGACAATGTCACCGTTGCCATCTCCTGTTCCCGGTTCATTAACAGGATTCCGGCCTGTTCATCCACACCGGTTGGTGCGAATTTCACCTGTGACTGTATCTGATCCGGACAGGAGAAAAAAAACATTCTGACAAAAGAAAGGGCATACACGCCAATATCCAGCAAAGCGCCGCCTGCCAGATTCCGGTTGAAAAACCGGTTTTTCATGTCATATTCTTTATAGCTGCCGAAATTCATCTGGATCACACGTAGTTCTCCCAGCTCCCCGGCACCCACTTTTTTTAATAATTCCCGGTAGATCGGCATATGATAGATCGTCATTGCCTCGGCAAGTACGACACCGTGCTCCTTCGCCAGCTGCACGGCTTCTTTCAGTTCTTCGGAATTTAACGTAATGGATTTTTCACATAATACGTGCTTTCCTGCCGCCAATGCCTTGCGCAGGAATTGAATATGGGTATTGTGCGGAGTGGAAATATAAATAATATCTACCGCCGGGTCGGCGCATACTTCTTCAAAACTTTCAAATACTTTCTGCGCACCGTATTTTTCGGCGAAAGCAACCGCCTTTTCCTGTGTGCGGTTCACGACACCATACAGTTTCTGTCCTCTTTTTTCCATTGCCTGTGCCAGTTCATTGGCGATAACGCCGCAACCTGCCGTTACCCAGTTTGCCATCAGTTTCTTTCTCCTTTTCCGCGCACCTTGTTCTCATACATTTTCGCATCCGCTTCATTCACGATCTTACGCACTTCCGCACCACTGCCTTCCGCAAAACCTACCGCACTGGAGATCGGCATATCGCCCTGACTGTCTTTCTCCGACAAAGCGGCACTGACTGACTCGATCATGGCCTCGATCTCGGTTTCCACCGGATTCTCTATGAGCATTACGAATTCATCTCCGCCGATCCGGTAGACCTTGCGTCTGTCGGTGGACAATTCATACAATACGGCGGCCAGTGTCTGGATCAGCCCGTCTCCGGCAGCATGCCCGTATTTATCATTGACATACTTTAGATTGTTCACATCCCAAAATACCGCAGCCAGTCTGTCTACCGTCGGATAATATTCCGTGATCATTTCTTCGTATTTATTCTTATTATAGAGGTGGGTACCCAGATCCGTCTCCTTACGATAGGTAAGATCTGCAATCCTCTGCGCATCCTCATGGCTGCTGATACTGATGTAGCGCAAAATCACGGTAAACACCAGTAAAATCACCATTCTGGGCAACGCGCCGTAAAACAGGATTACAAAAATAGGATCCGGCTCCAGACCAAACTGTAACGTGCCGGCATTCCACTGTTCCAGATACCAGCTTCTCGTGTGATTGCTCCCTATCAGGAGATTCAGATCACAGATTCCGTGATAGAATCCGACAACCATGCTGATTGTCATAGTGATACAGTTTACTACATAGGTCGTCCACAAGGTCTCCTTCTCACGATACTGTACCGCCAATAGCAGCGGCAATACATAGATAAACACGGCATGAAACGACAAAAAAGCCACAATAATGGCTGAGATCACACAGATCAGGGATAAAAATACATACTTTACCCAGGCATTGGACAAATCCACTTTTTTATAAATATACAGAACAGGAATCCCCACCACCACTGACATTGCCACTGACATCGTAAAAATTCCGGCATCCACGATAAAGACTCTCACAAGCGTCAAAAGCCATAGTACCAGAATCGTTACAAAGATCCAGACAAATCCCTTCAGCGTGCGCAGATTCGAATTGATCTCCTGCTGATGCAGTTCCTGTTTATATTGTTCCTGATAATTTTCCATTGTAATGAATTACCCTTCTTACGTCTTTTCCGGTGCAGGACTCACCCATTCGTCCCTCACCGCGCAATTAGATACAGTATAACACATTCCGCTCTTTTTTTACATTCTCCGTCGTAAATTTATTTCAATAATTTATGCAAGCTTACCTTGTTTCCCGGTACTCTTTGGGCGAGATTCCATAGATTTTCCGAAAATTCCGCAGAAAAGAAGAATAATCGGAAAAACCGTTCTGCTGCCAGCACTCCGTAATGCTCCTGCCCTCTCCCAGCATCCGGCAGGCGGAGATAATCCTCTTGTTCACAATAAAATTATGTACCGTCATTCCGGTGATCTCTTTAAATTTACGCAGAAAATAATATTTGCTCATGTGCACGGCCTGCGCCACATCTTCCACGGAAATATCTTCTCCGATGTGCTCGTCAACATAGCAAGTCACCTGTTCGACCAGCGGATGATCCACGATCTCCTGCGTGGAAGATAAATACTCGTTTTTTTTGCACAGTACATTCAGGTAACCGAAAAACAGACTTAAATACCCTCTGTCCATGACCTTACGCAATCCCACGTTCTGTGCATCCGCTCCTTCCAGGATCTCCGACATGGCAAGCTTCAGTAAAAATCCCCGCAATATTTCTTCATAATAGATGGGAAAATGATACAGCTGCGGTCCTTCCCCGGCAAAGCAATCTGTCAGAAATGTCTCTCCCTGCGCCAGCTCTTTTAACATCTGCTCGCTGATCCATAAAATGATTCTCCGGGAAGAATCCAGCTTCTTCTCCGTCGGATGATATTTATGCATGACATTTTTATCGATCAGGAGAAAATCCCCTTTGCGCATGCGGACAGCCCGGTCCTCGATCAGGGAAGAGAATTCCCCGTCCATAATGTAGATCAGCTCATAAAAATTATGATAATGAAACGCCACCGCTCCGACCGGTTCCCCGATTTTCTCATAGACCTCATAGTCCTCACTGAGCATATATTGCCGTTCATCGGAGGCATCACGGTATTTTAATTGTTTTTTGCTTTGTATGGCGGTTTTGGCATAAATATCTCTTCCCATATTACTCCTCATTTCTGCGCACGACTTTTGTGCATAACGATACTGCATGCCTATACTTCGAATTGCTGTTGCCTGTATATTATCCACTATAGAGCAATTTTTGCATGTTTTCAAGCAATTCATGTGCTTTTCATGCATTTGCATCTCTGTTATTCTGTAACTAACAAAACAAGAGAAAACCAATCACCAATTACAAGGAGGGTTATTTCATGCAGATGACATTACGCTGGTACGGCAGCAAATACGACACCGTAACCTTAAAACAGATCCGCCAGATCCCCGGTGTCACCGGAGTGATCTCCACACTCTACGGCACCGCTCCCGGAGAAGTCTGGAAAATGGAGGATATCCTGGCTCTGAAGGCAGAAATCGAAGCTGCCGGATTACAGCTTGCCGGCATCGAAAGCGTCAACATTCACGATGCCATCAAGATCGGTTCTCCCGACAGAGAACAGTATATTGAGAATTACATCACCACACTGGAGCGCCTTGGCCAGGCCGGCATCCACATGGTATGCTACAACTTCATGCCGGTATTCGACTGGACCCGGACGGAGCTCGCCAGAATGCGTCCGGACGGCTCTACGGTACTTGCATACAATCAGGCAGCTGTGGATGCGATCGATCCTGCGAAAATGTTCGAATCCATCGCCGGCGATATGAACGGCACCGTGATGCCCGGCTGGGAACCCGAGCGTATGGCTCATGTAAAAGAATTATTCGAACTGTACAAGGATGTGGATGACGAGAAATTGTTCGCCAACCTCAAATACTTCCTGGAACGCATCATGCCCACCTGTGACAAATATGACATCAACATGGCGATTCATCCCGACGATCCCGCGTGGAGCGTCTTCGGGCTGCCCCGTATTATCATCAACAAACAGAACATCCTGCGCATGATGAAGATGGTGGATAACCCTCACAACGGCGTGACCTTCTGCTCCGGTTCCTACGGTACCAATCTGGAAAATGATCTGCCCGACATGATCCGCTCCCTGAAGGGAAGAATTCATTTCGCGCATGTCAGAAACCTGAAGTTCAACTCCCCTACCGATTTCGAGGAAGCAGCACATCTGTCCAGTGACGGAACCTTTGATATGTATGAAATTATGCTGGCTCTCTACGATATCGGATTCGACGGCCCGATCCGCCCCGACCACGGAAGAATGATCTGGGATGAAGTAGCGATGCCCGGATACGGATTGTACGACAGAGCACTCGGTGCCACTTACTTAAACGGATTGTGGGAAGCTATCGAAAAGTCCCATAAATCCAAATAATCAGGCACAGAATTTCCTAACAAATCCGGAAAATCTCCCATCCGTAACAAATTGTCATAACACAAATTTATTACTTATGGGAACACACCGCAAATATTTCAGAACATATTTTTGTAAAAATAGTGAAACGGAGGTCCTCATATGAAACTGACATTAAAAAGTCTTCACGCCGACCGCGAAGCCTTTCTCGCCGCCGGATATCATTTACCGGAATTTAATTACGATACTGTTCACAAAAACACGATGGAGCACCCCCACTGGATCCACTTCGGCGCCGGCAATATCTTCCGCGCTTTTCAGGCCAATGTGGCACAGAATCTGTTAAATGCAGGCGTTCTGGATACCGGACTGATCGCTGCGGAAGGCTACGATTACGAGATCATCGAAAAAAGCTACCGTCCTCATGACAACTTAAGCATCCTTGCCACCCTAAAAGCCGACAACACCGTGGAAAAGACCATTGTGGGCAGCATCATGGAATCCCTGATCCTCGACAGTGAGAATACCCAGGAATACAAGCGGCTTCAGGATATTTTCTCCAATCCTTCCCTGCAGATGGCAAGTTTCACGATTACGGAAAAAGGTTACGCTACCGCTGATGCCTCCGGCAAGGTATTCCCGGCTGTCGCAGCCGATTTTGCAAGTGGTCCTGCGGCCCCCACAAGCTATCTGGGCAAGGTGGTCTCCCTGCTCTATACCAGATACCAAAACGGTGCACTTCCCATTGCCATGGTCAGCATGGACAACTGCTCTCACAACGGTGACAAACTCTACGCTGCCGTGACTGCTTTTGCAAAAGCCTGGGTTCAAAACGATCTGGTCGAGGAAGGCTTCTTAAACTATGTGAATGACAAGACCAAAGTCACCTTCCCCTGGAGTATGATCGACAAAATCACCCCCAGACCCGATGCCAAGGTAGAAGCTATGCTGGCTCAGGATCATATCGACGGTCTGGACGCCGTGGTGACTTCCAAAAATACCTACATTGCTCCTTTTGTCAATGCCGAGGAATGTGAATATCTGGTCATTGAGGACGCTTTTCCGAACGGAAAACCCGCACTGGACAAAGGCGGCATTATCTTCACCGACAGAGCTACCGTAGACAAAGTAGAGAAAATGAAGGTCTGCACCTGCTTAAATCCCCTGCACACCGCACTGGCGATCTACGGCTGCCTCCTGGGATATACTTTAATCTCCGAAGAGATGAAGAATCCGTTATTAAAAAATATGGTGGAAATCATCGGTTACAAAGAGGGACTGCCGGTAGTCGTAAATCCCGGCATCCTGGATCCCAAGAAATTTATCGACGAAGTGGTCAATGTGAGAATCCCCAATCCGTTCCTCCCGGATTCTCCCCAGAGAATTGCCACAGATACTTCCCAGAAGCTCTCCATTCGCTTCGGCGAGACCATCAAGGCTTATGAAGCAGATCCGAATCTCCATACCGAAGATCTGAAGCTGATTCCTCTGGTCTATGCCGGATGGCTACGGTACCTCATGGGAATCGATGATCAGGGGCAAAAATTTGCACCCAGCTCCGATCCCCTCTTGGAGGAAGTCAGTCAGTATGTCTCCAACTACGAACTGAGCTCCGCTCCCAAGGATTTATCAAAACTGGATGCACTGCTTGCAAATGATAAAATTTTCGGTGTAGATCTGCTTTCTATCGGAATGGATACCCTGGTAAAACAGTATTTTGCAGAATTAAGTTCCGGCGTAGGTGCCGTAACCGCAACTCTTAAGAAGTATGTTCCGCAGAACGTGATCTGACAGAATATACACACAGGGCAATGATGCAGATAAAGTCAATGACAAGCACCACTGCCACGGAACTCATCCCCACAGCGATACCGGCTGATGCCGCGATCTTTCCGATAATGGAAGGCATCAGGATCGAGCCGAAGCTCGCTGTGGTCAGGATGAAACTCCAGGCCATCGGATACTTCTGAATCAGATTCCCCGCAAAAGAAACCGTCGTCGGGTAAATCCCCGCCATACTATATCCAAATCCCACAATTCCCAACATAATCCAGAACGTCGTTCTGCTGAAGATCAATACAATAAAGAAAGCGACCAGTCCCACGCCCATGATCGGAAGCAGTTTTTCCTTTGCAATCTTCAAGGACAAAAACGCCGCAGACAGACGCCCCAACAATATCATCATCCACTGTACACTGGCAGTGATCGTCGATACGGAAGGGCTCAAAAGCTCGGTATCCTTAAAATACGTGATCATCCATCCGATAACCCCCTGCTCCGCACACAGATAGAAAAACAAAGTAAAAATCACAAGATAAAAAATCGGCTCTCTGAAAAATCCCCAGTTGCTCTCCTTTTTCTTCTCTGCTTTCTTAGAAACTGCCCTTTCCTCATCTTCCGGAATCAACAGGTACAAGATCCAGGTCAGAACCCCCAGTGCGATCATCAGCACGCAGGCATATACCCAGTAATCCGCATTACTTCCGGTGATCAGGGTCAGCAAAATCGGAAATACGAAGGCACCGATAGAAAACATCGCATGCAATCCGTTGATGATCCATGCCTTGCCGGGTGCCAGGTTGTTGATTTTGGAATTGCAATAGTTACTTGCCGCACCTCTGGCCAGACCGGTCATCAGAAAAGCCGCAGCCAGCACCAGATTCCCTCTTCCGAACAGAATCATGCAATAGGAAAGCGCAAATGCCGCCTGAAATATCAGAATGCTCTTCTTTTTCCCGATAGCCAGAGGTAACGTTCCGGCAAAAAAGCTGGATAACAGATTTCCTACGGAATGAAGACTTACGATCAATCCGCAGAATGCGTAATCCAGTCCTCTGGCATCCCGGATAAAAGGAAGAAGGGATCCGATCGACAATGCCAGCATGCCGTTCATTAAAAATACGGCATACGTCAGTCCCAATTGTTTGTTTTGTCTGCTGTTTTCAAATACTTTCATAACTACGATCTCCTGATTTGTTTATTGTTCTATTATCTTTTGAATGAGTTCGGTGCTGTCCGCGCAGTATTCCTCATAGAGATTACTCATGGCATCACGGAACCGTTTCTTTTCTTCCGGCGTCAGTGTGATCACCTGCGTTCCGTTTGCAATGGCGGTCTGTCTGGATTGTTCCTCTCTGTCACGCCAAAGTTCTCTCTCATATTCCGCGGATTCTCTGGCGCATTCCCGGATGATCTTCTGATTTTCTGCGGATAACTGTTCCCAGACATAAACGGAACAGATCTGCATCTCCGGCACTCTCGTGTGTTCATCTTCCGTAAAATACGGTGCCACTTCATAATGATGCATCGCTTCATACGACGGCCAGTTGTTCTCCGCCCCGTCTATGGTCTGTCGCTGCAATGCCGAATAGACTCCGGAATATTTTAATTTTACCGCTTTCGCGCCGAGCGCTTCCACCATATCCGCCATCATATCGGATTCCTGCACACGGATCGTCATGCCCTGAAAATCCTCCAGGCAGGTGATCGGTTTCTCCACGCTGTAGAAACTTCTGGCACCGGCATCATACCAGGACAGACCCGTGTAGCCGTAAGCAGATGCCTTCTGTAAAAATTCCTCGCCAATCTCTCCGTCCAGTACTCTCCACATGTGCTCCGAATCCTTGTATAAATAGGGCAGCTGCAACACATTCATCTCCGGTGCCTGCTCCGCGATCTGCGACAGAGAGATTCTGGCAAAGGCTATACCTCCGTATTTGATCTGCTCCAGCACTTCGCTTTCAGCCCCCAGCTTTGCTTCGCTCTCTACGAGAATATGAATTCTTCCGCCGGTACGCTCCTCCACCAGTTCAGCGAACCGCAGCGCCCCCAATGTCGTAGGGTAATCCGCGGTCTGATTCTCTGCATAGAAAAATACATATTCCGGTGGCTCTTCCGGTTTCTTTACCGTCAGAATGAGAACGGTAAGCACAACCGCTGCTACCGTAAAAATTCCCCATGACACAATCAGCTTCTTATTCATGCCATCCCCCTCTTATTGCGGAATTCACTGGGTGTCATTCCCATCTTTTTCTTAAATATCCGGGCAAAATAGTTGGCGTCCCTGTAGCCTACTCTTTCACTGATTTCTTTGATATTGATGGAAATGTCCTTCATCAGTTCCAACGCTTTTTCCATGCGCAGGTCATTCAGGTACATGATAAATGTCTTGTCAAAACAATTCTTGAACAGCTTACAGAAATATACTTCCGAATAACCCATTTTACTCGCTACGGACTGTAATGACAAGTCATCCCGGTAATGAGCTTCGATAAATGCGGCAATCTCTGCGGCAATCGTACTCATCCGCACATGCTCCGGATCCTCTTCCACCACTGCTCCGTGCGGTGTCTCTCCCTCAGCCGGCGTCCTGTCATTGTCGATCAGGCTGAAGGCTTCCTCCAAGGTAGCGCGCAGTTCTTCATCGCGCCCCGGCTTTAACAGATACTCCAAAGCTTTCAGCCCGATTGCCTGCTTCGCATAATTGAACTCGTCATACGCCGTCAAAAAAATAATAATACTTTTCGGATATTTTTCCCTGATATATTTTGCCGCTTCCAGTCCGTTGACACCCGGCATGGAAATATCGAGAATCGCGATCTGGCAATTCTCCTGTTCAAAGATCTCCATTGCCTCCCGCCCGTTCTGCGCCGTAAACACTTCGATCTGTTCCGGAAAATTTTTCTGTATTCGCTTTGTCACTACCTGTCTCTCGATCGGCTCGTCATCCGCCACTAAAATACGATACATTATTTTCTCCTCTGTGTTTTATATGACTACAGGTGCCTTATGATAAGGAATGACCACTTCCACCGCAGTTCCTTTTCCCTGTTCACTCTCAATGTAAAATCGGCACTTTTCATACATGGAATGGATGCGATGATAAATATTGGCAATCCCGATTCCGACGCCTTCGTTTGTCCCGTTTGCCAGATTCCATCGAAGCCAAACGACCTCCAGCTGTGACATTCCCACACCGCTGTCTTCTACCCGGATATGCAGCATCTCCTCCTTGCGAAATACCCGCATTCTCACGACGCCGCCCTCTTCCTTCGGTCCGAGTCCGTGTATCATGGCATTTTCCAAAAGCGGCTGCACGGTAAAGGTGGGAACCAGAATATTTTCCGCATCCTCGTCACATTCCAATACAAAACTCACTCTATTTCCAAATCGCATCTGCTGTAAATACATATAGTCCTTTGCGACTTTGATTTCCTGCTGTAAAAATACTTCCGGCTGCTGTGTTTTCAGATTATAGCGGAACAGCGAACTCAGCGCCGTGATCATTTTCTCCGTTGTCACAGCATCTTCCAGATCCGCCATACCGGCAATCACATTCAGGGTATTAAACAGAAAATGCGGCTGAATCTGATTCTTCAGCACTTCCAGATTCATCGTCTCCAACTGTTTTTCCGTCTCCAGATTTTCCAGTTCCTGCTGATGCAGTTGATCCAGTACTTCCCTCTTCTCCTCCAGAGCCTTGATATATTCCCCGGTGGCATATTTCATTTTGTTGAACGCATGAACCAGCTCGCCCAGTTCATCCTCATTGTCCGTCTCCACATCTTCCACGAAAAATTTATTAGCTGCGATCTGTTTGGAGGCTGTTACCAGCTTGATGATCGGATCCATCATGGAATGATTCAGCATTTTCGCAATCTCAAACATGGTAAATGCCAGCAAAATACTTAAGACAATCGCCAGAAGTACGATCCAGGACACTGCCGGCAAAAGCTCCTGATACCTGACATTTCCCTCTTCGATGGTTGCTGACAGGAATTTCTGGATATATTGATGCAGATAATTCTGCATACTGTATACTTCGTACAATTTCTGAATATAGGCATCTCCCTGATACTGTCCGTCCATGACAGCATCTCTCGCCTCTGTGTAGAGTTCATAGCTGTCACGTATCGCCTGTAACTGGGCAAATCTCCGTTCTCCCAGAGCAGCATAATTCAGGTCTATCACATAGATTTTTCTTTTCGTATCCTCTATTTTTTCCTGAAGTTCTGACGCACTTTCATCCGTATCCAGTCGGGAAAATCTCTCAAAAGAAGACATTTCCGTTTCGAAGGCCGTAATCATCTCTCCGCCCGCCACGTTGTTCTCCAGGATTTGGTTAAAATCGACCATGAAATATTTCACGATCCAGGCATCAAAAAGAACGACAACCGTAAAAAACAATAATACGGTTCCCGCATATACCAGAATCTTATTTTTGATGGATAATTTCTTCCAGATCTTCATAGCCCCTCATTTGAACTTGCATACTTACAAAGAAAACAGCGTCATGCTTTTTGTGAAAACACAACGCTGTTTTCCTGATTGTATTGATCCAATTTCGTATCTTTATTTCTTCTGCTGTTTCAGCTGTGCCACAAGGTAATCATAAAAGGCATCCTTTTCCTCACCCATAGCCCGGTTCATGATCATGTATCCGTAAGAATCATCCGTCTTGATCACGATCATGGAGGACTGCCGGATCACTCTGGTAACACGGCTCCAGGGAATCCGCTGTTCCTTGTCCCCACAGGTCACCAGGATTCCGGTATTGCGGAAAGTAAGCTCTACTCCCTTTGGCTGCTGTTCCAGCTGTTTATAGCTTCTTCCCAGGATTGCCAGCGGCTGAAACACCGGGAAGATCAGACAGCACAGAATCTCCAGTGCTCTGGAAAACTCTCCGGAATCCGGCCACAGCTTTATCGTCATGGCTATCATAGACACCGTAAAGACGATATTGATCACTCCCAGGAAGGAACGATAAGTCCGCGACATAGATATTTTCCACAGATCCGTGGCTTTCACATCACAATTAAATTTGTATTCCATGCTGTCACACATCCTTATTGGTTTTTATACTTTGCATTACTGTTCACAACCGTCATGCCGTATCTCATTGAACGCATTCACATTTTTATCTTATCATAAATTCATGTATTCGGAAATACCATTCTTACAATATGCTCCAACAAATCGTTCCCGTTAGCTGAACAGATTCGGCAGGAACATACTGATCTCGGGGATAAAGGTAAGCAGAAGCAATACCACGATCATGCACAGGTAGAACGGCAGGGTTGCTTTTACCACTCTCTCCATCTTTACCTTGCTGACTGCGGAACCGATGAACAATACCGCACCTACCGGAGGTGTCAACAGACCGATACCACAGTTTAAGATCATCATGATACCGAACTGGATGGCATTGATGCCGATAGAGTTGGCAATCGGAAGCAGGATCGGTGTTGCGATCAGAATGATCGGTGCCATATCCATAATGCAGCCCAGTACTAACAGGATCAGGTTCAAAAGCAGTGCAATGAGGATCGGGTTCTTTGTCAGACCGATAATGGCATTTGCTGCCAGATCAGGCACATGCAAGGTGGTCAGGCAATAACCGAAAATACTGGAAGTAGCGATCAGGATCAATACGATAGACAGGGTATCGATACAGGACTCCAGAATCTTCCACACACCCTTCCAGTCAAGTCCTTTATAAATATATACACTGACAATCAGGCTGTAAATAACAGCGATCGCTGCAGACTCCGTTGCGGTAAACCATCCGCCGACAACTCCTACTACTACGATAATTACTGCAGCCAGTGCCCAGAAGGAAACGGATAACTGTTTGCCCAGTCTCTTCAGGCTGAATTTATCTCCCTTCGGGTAATGGCGTCTCTTGGAAATGATATAAGAGCCAATCATCAGGGAGATTGCAAGCAATGCTCCGGGTACATATCCTGCCAGGAACAGACTTCCTACGGATACACCGCCGGCACTCATGGCATAGATTACCATGTTATGGCTGGGAGGAACCAACAGTCCCTCACAGGATGAAGTAATGGTTACTGCGGTAGAGAAATCATCATCATATCCCTGCTCTACCATCATAGGGATCAGAATACTTCCTAAAGATGCGGTATCTGCAGATGCAGAACCGGAGATACCACCGAAGAAATAAGATGCCACGATATTCACCATGGCCATACCACCGGTCATCCAGCCTACGCAGGCATCCGCCAGGGCGATCAATTTTTCCGAGATACCGCCGGATCCCATGAGGCATCCCATTGTGATAAAGAACGGCACCGCCATCAAACTAAAGGAACTGATACCTTTTACCATCTGCTGACAGATCGTTGTAAAAGGAAGACCCTGATACCACAGACATAAGAGGGAAGACAATGCTACCGCATATGCAATGGGGAATCTTAAGAAGATCATAACTACAAAGCTGACAAGTAAAATAGCAATTGCTGCACTGTTTACTGACATTATTTATCCCCCTCCTTTACAAAAATACTTTTCAAATGATTATACAAAGCTTCCAGTTCAAATACGATCATTGCCACACCTGCAACGGGAATCGGGAAATACATCCAGAATCTGGAGACATTCGGCATACTTACATAGCTTCCCTTTGCTCCCAGGGTGGATGCATATTTCCAGCCTACCGTTACCATGACGATCGCCAGGGCAAATACACACAGATCCGATAAGATATCCAGGAACTTGATCACTGCTGACGGAAGATATCTGTCAAAAGCAGTCATACGGATATGGGCATTTCTGCGAATTGCCAGTGCTGCAGACAACACCGCCATATAGGACATCAGGGTCAATACCACTTCTTCTGACCACGCCGGATCGGGGATAAACGGCACATATCTTCCAATAACGCTCATGCAGGTGATCAGGATATCAGCTACCAGCAACAGTTTGCATACAAACAATACGATCTTGTATGCAACATCATACACCGGCCTGATCTTATCCACAGTTTTAAAAAAGCCTGCCATACTTTCAACCTCTTTCTGTCGGCCACTGCCGACTTCTCGCTATAGAATGCAGCAGCCGCTTGCTTATTTTGCCGCTGTGCATATCTCTTACCTCGTATTTCATACATAAGCAAAGCACAGGAAGTGATCTTCCTGTGCCTTACGTCACTTCACTCTTATTACTGTCCGAAGATTTCTCAGCAATGATGATTACTGCATATCCAGAATCTGCTGATACAGATCTTCCTGACCCTTGATGTTCTCCTCAACAACGCTCTTAACAGCTTCCTGCCAAGGAGTCTTGTCGGTTACATCGATAACGGTAACACCGTCAGCCTTCAGCTCTTCCAGAACTTCATTCTCCTTCTGCTCGGAAATCTCACGGTTATACTGAGATGCTGCTGCACCTGCCTCCATGAGGATGTTCTGCTGCTCAGCGCTTAACTTATTCCATGCTTCGTCGGTAATGATTACCTGTACAGCACCCAGAGTATGTCCATCCAGTATCATATAAGGAGCAACCTCAGGGAATGCGTTGGACTTGTAGTTAGCGATCGGCTGTTCAGCACCGTCTACTACGCCGGTCTGCAGTGCAGAATATAACTCACCGAAGGATACAACGGTAGGAGATGCTCCCAGACCTTCTACCAGACCGTTCATAACAGGGTCATTGGACACACGAAGCTTCATACCCTTGAAGGAAGTAATGTCTTTGATCTCGCTCTTGGTAAAGAAATGACGGAAACCTTCCTCTGCGTAGAACAGACCTCTTACACCGCTGCCATTCTCAGAAGGCTCCTGTAAGAACTCCTGTGCCAGATCGGAGGTTGCAAAATTCCAGAAATGGTCACGGCTTACAAAGGTGTAAGGCAGAGACAGAAGCATGGACTTCTTTCCGCCGTAAGAAGTAAGTGCAAATGCGGAGATACGGGACATATCAATGGTGCCGCCACCGCCGAGCATGGTATCCAGAACATCATTCTCGGAACCGAGAACACCGCTGGCCTGCAGATCAATGATGATAGAGCCGTTGGAACGTGCTTCTACTTCTTCTTTGAACTTCTGGTCGGTCATACCTACGATGGTATCCAGAGGATTTACCTCAGCCATTACCAGAGTGATTGCATCTGCTGCAGGCTCCTGTGCTTCCTTGGTGCTTTCGGTCGTTGCTGCTGCACTCTCCTGCGCAGGCGCGCTGGATGCCGGTGTCTCCGGAGCGCTGACGCCACATGCTGCCAGTCCGGCTACCATAGTTACGCATAAAAGAGCTGTTAAAATCTTTTTCTTCATTTGGATTTCCCTCCCGATATTTTTTAGACCGTTCTTTGGTCTTTCTGTGTTTATTATACCGTTGATTCTTGGAATGGGAAATCGGACATTCTTAAGTTTCCTAGCACAGTCTTAACATGTTTTTAACAGTTTTTTTATATCATCTTCACAATTTCTTTATACGAAACACTTACCACTTCTCATAAGGACATCTGTTGTCTTTTATGACAGCACGCAATTCGACAAAGCAGCCGCACGCTCCGCACATGCCCTCATTCAGGTAATCACAGCCTTTACAGACAGCAAGGCGGTCTTCATAGACCGCCTTATCCGCTTTGATATCCTCTTCTAATCTGTCTATGTAGGCGTACAAATTCTCCATATAGGCATTTTTGTCCATTTCCCTCAGTAAACATTTCCGACAGGGATATTTTTTGATTTCTTTTTCTTCCATAATTTCTTTATTTCACCCGGAACATCACTACTGCACAAGCCGGCATGGTGAATGTGATCTTGCCGTTTTCTACGGTAAAGTCCTTGAATTCTTCTTCCTGCACTTTATCCGGATCGTCAAAGGTATTATAGGCATGAATGTCATTGTGGAGGATTGCCGCCGTTACCTGCTTCGGATCGCATTCTGCAAAAGAGATCTCCACTTTTTCCGCCCGGTCGATAGACAGGTTGTTCAGGGTAATGGTCAGGACACCGTCCTTGTCCACAGAAGCGGATTCCTGTAAATTGGGAACCTTGTATTTATCCTCCTCACCGATCTGTTCCACGCCGTCGATATAGCTTTCTACCAGATCTGCATCCTGATGGTATTTGTACATATGGAATACATGATAGGTCGGGGTACACAGCATCTTCGGGCCTTCGGTCAGGATCACTGCCTGCAATACATTGATCAGCTGCGCAATATTCGCCATCTTCACACGATCACAGTGTTTGTTGAAGATATTCAGGGAAAGTCCTGCTACCAGCGCATCTCTCATGGTACTCTGCTGATATAAAAATCCGGGATTTGTGCCGGGTTCTACGTCGAACCAGGTACCCCATTCATCACAGATCAGGCCGATCTTCTTCTCTGGATCGTATTTATCCATGATTGTGGAATGCTTGCCGATGATCTCATCGATCTTGTATGCCTTGGCAAGTGTCTTGTACCATTCGGCATTGTCGTATTCCAGTGCGCTTCCCTTATTCTGCCAGTCATCTCCCGGTACTGTATAATAATGCAGGGAAAGTCCATCCATCAGTCCGTGCAGCCATTCCGGCGTATTTTCAAAACAGGTCTTCAATACTTCTTCTGTCCAGTAAGTATCTCCGGCATTCGCTCCGCAGCAGATCTTGAAAATCGGCTGTTTGGAATCATAATTTCTCACATAGGTCTGGTATCTGCGATACAGATTGCCGTAGTAAGAAGGTGTCATGTTGCCGCCGCATCCCCAGTTCTCGTTGCCGACACCGAAATAATCCACCTTCCATGCTTTCTCTCTGCCGTTCTTCCGGCGCAGATCCGCCATGGGAGATACGCCGTCAAAGGTCATGTACTCTACCCATTCGGACATCTCCTGTACCGTACCGCTGCCCACATTGCCGTTGATATAAGTTTTACAGCCGATCTGCTCGCACAGTTCGAAGAACTCATGCGTACCGAAGCTGTTGTCCTCTGTCACACCGCCCCAGTGGGTATTGACCATTTTCTTGCGGTTCTCCTTCGGTCCGATACCGTCCTTCCAGTGATACTCATCCGCAAAGCATCCGCCCGGCCAGCGTAATACCGGAAGCTTCATCTCTTTTAAAGCTGCCACGACATCATTACGCATACCCTTGGTATTGGGGATCTCGGAATCCTCTCCCACATACAGGCCTTCATAGATACATCTTCCCAGATGCTCTGAAAAGTTGCCGTAAAGTTCCGGATTGATGTGTCCCTTTTTGTTCTTCTCGTTGATATATAGTTTTGCCATATTCTCCCTTTCCGCAGCACCTCATGTCTCACCATGCTGCTGTCATACCCTTTTATTATGCATGTCTTTCTTCCTCTGACATACGCCTTCCGATGCAGACAATTGCTTCCACCCCGGATTATGTGATCTGCTGTTTCCTGCCAATCATTGAAATCCTTTGACTTCGTGCCAGTTCTCCGCAGGCTCCGTACTTTTTTCCACAACTACATTCTCACAGATTATATTTTTCACCTTATCGTCAGAATAGTTATTGATCCGCGCCGTGATCTGCAGATTCTCAAATGTAAAATCAGATAAAAGATACTGGCTCTCATCCGGCAATACATCGAAGAAAGTATCACAGACACAATTACAATTCTTCATGGTAATATGCTCCGCATAAGACAGCGGTCTGTCCTTCCGGTCTTTCAGGTCAAAGAACTGTGTCCATGGATAAATCTTAATAAACTCCTTAACTCTTCCCTCTATCTCTTCCACCGTGATATATTCATAATGCTGCGGTGTATCCGGCCGCATCTTCAGCCACAAAAGCCTTGCCGCACCCAGGATTTTGATTCTCCGCATGATAATATTCCGGTTATGTACAGATTCCGATCCGCAGGTCAGGCATCCGTGGCAGAAACCATAGACGCAGTCCTCCACCAGAATCCTCTCGTTGGAACCGTTCTCCGGCTGTGTATCTGCCCAGGGACCTTTTCCGCCCTTCAATACCACGGAATCATCATTCACTTCCATGTAACAGCCTTTCACCAAGACATCCGTGCAGACATCAATGTCGATGGCATCCGTACTGGGAGCCGCTACCGGCTCTGCCGGGGAATAAATGTGACAATTTAAATATTTCACATGATCACACTTATAAATATGCGTGGTCCAAAAATGAGAATTCTGTAAGTGCAATCCGGCGATCAATACATTTTTACAATTTGACAGATATACAAGCCGGGGTCTTTGTTCCTCCTTGTTACCTCCGCCGCCCCATTTCCAGCGGAGCCAGCATGCTTTCCATGCCCGCAGTCCGTTGCCGTCAATCGTTCCCGGGCCGCACATAGTGAAACCGTCCACGCCGTCCGCATTAATCAGTGCGGTAAAATACAGGCAGGTCTCACCTTCGATTCTGGTCTCCTTCAGATCATAATCCGAGATATCATCACTGCCCTTTAAGGTCGCTCCGGCGGATACATAGAGATTTACGCCCTGCTTGAAATAAAGTGCTCCCGTCATATAAGTTCCGGGAGGCACGACCACGACACCGCCGCCTTCTTTGGCTGCACGATCGATGACCTGCTGGATCTCTTTTGTATAAATCCTGCCGTCATCCCAGATATTGTAATCGGTCAGAACATATTGTCTGCCAAGTTCTGAAAGTTCCGGAACCTTTGTATCATAAAACCATTCCTCGATTGGTGTCCCGTCCGGAAAATATTCCGGCTGTCTCTCCTGCTGTGTACTCATAGTGATCCTCTCTTCTGCAATTTATTTCACTTGCCTATTTTACCTCAAGGAATGTGGTATTATAAGGAGCGATTGTCACCGTGCGGCTGCCGTTTTCCGTTAGGATCGTAGTCGTCTGTTCGGTGTCACTGTTATTGATGACTACCAGTTTTCCGCTCTCCGGATAGTAAGCACATTCCGTATAGAGATTGTCTGTCATGTAGATGCCGGTGGTTTCCTCTCCGCCGGCGAAGCGGATCAGCTGATACAGCATTCTGGTATTGGGCAGATTCACCTGGAACGAAGACATATAGATTCCCAGTCCTTTGCCGAACCGGTTCACCGTCACTTGCGGCTTTTCACCGTCTGCCATGAGTACCTGTGCCCTGCCGTCTGTCAGATAACGGTTCTCCTTCGCTTCCACACCCGCCCCGTCAGGGATCAGATGTCCCGGATCTTCTGCTGTAAACGCCCATTTTCCGTGACATACCCTCGCACCGGTATCCTCATCAATTCCCAGTACATGTGCCATACGGAAATACGTATCATAGCCCTCTACTGCGGAAGGTTCATTCACGCCGATAAAACAGCCGCCTTCATGTACCCACTTTGTAAGTTTTGTGACAAGTTCATCATCCTTCCAGGCATCTCCGCCGCTCCATGCGCTTCCGGCTCTTCCGGCATTGATCACAACATCTACGTCCTTCAGTATACCATTTTTTATATCCTCAAAGGAAATAAATTTTACATCCACGGGAAGTCCGGATAATGCTTCGTTGATATGAATCAAATCATGCATATAGGTCTCATGGAAATGTCCGGACAAGGTCCAGGAACGGAGTGCTCCCCAATAGTGTAATACGGCTACACGGGTCCCTATCCGGTAAGGTTCCCCCACATCATGGAACGAACGGATCAGGCGGAATTCGTCTGCCACCTTTTCGATATAATCACAAAAGTCAGGAAATCCTTCCACCAGATGCAGATATCCGCCGAGACCGATCCGGTCGATCTTTGCTCTCAGCAATGCCCGTCGCACACTGTTCCAGTATTTTTTCGCATCCAACGTAGGGTTGCCGCCTTCCATAAAGGTCGGTGCACCGCCCAGTCCCACAGGGAACAGATAAGGATGCAGCCGCAGCTCATGTACCGGTACGGATGCACCTGCACATAATCTCGCTTCATAACCGGAGAAAACACATTTGATCAGTCCGTCAAAACCGAACTCTTTAAATCTTCCATTATAAGGCTCTACCCCTACCCAGCTGTCATCATAGAAGACATACGCCTTTTTACCGTAGGAATGCACCATATCGATCAGCTTTTTGCCGAAGGAAATGACAAAATCGTTGATAAACGCCATCCAGTCCGCTTTTTTCCGGTTGCCGGGCATATGCGTCACATGTAGCTGTCCTTTATTGATAAAATCTTCTGCCGTCATGGCATAGCCGTATTCTTCTTCAAATTCCCGCAAAGCCGGTACGCTCACCGTAAAATCATAAGAGCCCCAGTCGGAGAACAGATTCCTGTTTCTCTCACTGCTTCCCCAGATCCATACGAAATTATAGAACATGGAAGTGAAACGCACTACTGTAGTATCCGGATGCGTCTCGCACCAGTTTTTCATCCAGCCGAGCAGATATTCCTGCGTCTCGGGATATCTGGGATCGATCTGCATCAGATGCTCCTTATCCCAGTTGTTCGTCGTATGGTTATACATGGAAATCTCTTCCCAGATACGATAGGCTAAGAAGCTTACGGTATATTTGTGAAACGGTGTCACTCCGTGCAAAGTTACCGTACCATGTTCCTTATCATAATTCCAACGCGCACTGTCTATCAGTGTATTCGTTGTTCTGTCGTACACTTCCCAATAAATAAATGCCTCTGCGCTGTCATTCACACGGAACTGCTCTGCAAAAAAGCTGTCCATCAGACCGATGGTCACCGTGTCGCTCTCTGCCACTTGGGGAGGCGTACAGAGGAACGTCTGCTGCAGCTTATCCTGATTCTCCTTTGCCCAGGCATTATGATCCCTGATAATGCAGATTGTGGAATAGATGCCGTAACCGGCATGTGTGATCTCATCGGAAAGAACGGTTCCGTCACTGTCCCGGATCACATCTGCACCCCATTTTTCTGCCATTTTCAATGTCAGTTTCTCGTATCCCGATTCTCCGGGTAAGGTAAAACCGCCTTTTCCCATTACGAGTTCCTCCTCATATTTCCTTTATTGTCTATCACTTTTTTCGCTGCTTCTGCCAAGATACCCACTTTTGCTCATTTGTTGCTTAATGTTCTTACAGCAGCTCCTCTTTCAGGCACAATCTTACAACTCTCTCCAGCTGTTCCGCTTCGGATAACAATACCTGATTGCCCTGCGGATCCGGAATGTCTTTATACAGTCTCGGTTTTTTCGGAACGATATTTTCCTCCGTGGGGATCCATGCTCCGAATCCGTCCGTCACGCACTCCGCGAGCATCCGATAAACTCTCTCACTGTGATTCGTGCAGACTCTGCGGATCTCTTCCGCGACATAGCCTGCCATCTGATAAGCCCCGAAATCATTCGTATGTGTATAATCCCCCGGAAAAAAAATCGGTTTTGCATCCTGCAATCCTTTTTCCAGTACATATTCCATACTGTGTTTATGCAAATCCAGTACCGGGATACCATATTTTTCTCCCAGTTCCTTGCACACTGCTGCGAACTCGGAAAGCAGATCCAGATACGTCCGGTCTCTGAGTCTCCAGGTGTTCCTTGCAATCGGTGTCACCAGGACGGGATACGCACCCTTGGCCTGTGTCTCCTTGATATAACGGCTTAAGTTCGCCTGATAGCCGCCTTTTGCCTGAAGCTCCGGAAGCTTTTGATCGTTATGACCGAACTGGAAAAAGATATAATCTCCGGGTCTGGTGTACTGCTCAATCACAGCATAATGTCCCTCCTTGCGGAAGGTATCCGTGGTAAGTCCCGAATGCGCATGGTTCGACACTGCCAGTCTGGTATTCAGGAAAGCGGAAAGCATCTGTCCCCAGCCGCAATAACAGGTTCCGGGATAATACGGATAATCCCCCGGCTGATCCGTCACTGTGGAATCCCCTGCCAGATAAACGGTCGGACAATTCATCTCTTCCACTGTAAGACCTGTAATCCGGGGTTTGTCTGCGAGAATTGTCAGATCTACGGTCGTATCCACAAAGATATGTGTCTGACCGGACGGTACAATATCACAGACATTGGTCGTCATGGTATACGTAAACTCACCCGTCCCCACATTACCGTGGAATCCGAGACGCCTTCTGCCGGTAAATATCAATACCTCTCCCATGGGTTCTTCGGAAGAGATTTTGATTGTCAGCTTGTAATTCCCCTGTCTGGGCACATTTACCTTGAAGATCAGCGGAATCCTTCTGGGACGCCCGGGCATCTTCTCGCCGGACTGTTCTTCCAGCTCGGTCACGATTTCCCCGGAGTCTATATAGCAGCCGTTTTCGTCTTCTCTGAGAAAAGTAATGTTCCGGTCTTTGTACCAATACATCGTATCAAAAGCCGAATTCAGTTCCGGAATCTTCAAAGCTTCCTGTTCTCTTCTGTTCTGCTCGATTACAAATCCGTAGCCCCGGTCAGGCCGGTAGAGATCATCATTGCTGATATCGATCACATTGGCCGTATCGGAATCTTTTCCAAACAGAAAATTTCTGCGAAACATCTATAACGCACCGTCCTTCTCAATCTCGTCGGATACTAACAGTGTTGCGAAAAATGATAATGCAAGTCCCTGTCCCCAGCCCTGAATATAGGCCTTCGGAATGCCGCGGTAGCCTTCTTTGTCTCTCATGACAGCAGTTCCGCCGGATACGTTCATCACTTTGCCGTCTTCGCTTACATTGGCAAGCAATCCTTTGATTGCCTTGTTGATGTATTTACTGTGTAAAGGATTGCCTCTGGTTAACATTGCTGCGGCGATTCCTGCGGATGCGGAGATTTCCTCATAAGATTCCGGATCATCCACTACGGTTCTCCACAGTCCGTTCTCCGTCTGATATACTTTCAAAGCTGCCAGCTGCTCATTCAGAGAGCCTGCGACATCAATGTATTTTGGATACAGATAGCACTGTGGCAGGATACCGCCTACCTGTGACATGGTAAATGCCGCCCAGGCATTGGCTCTGCCCCAATAGATTCCGGACATATGGTCGCCGGCGATATTGTCATAGCCGTGATACCAGAGTCCGCTGCTGGGATTCTGCAGATACTTGATATGCCAGTAATACTGATTCAGTGCATCATCGATCAATTCCTCGTCATGCTCCATCACGCCCACACGCAGCATCAGAAACGCTGCCATGAACAGGGTGTCACACCAGCACTGCTCCGGGAAATCATTGTTCGCGGAAACGGTATGCTGCAATACATGATCTCCGAAACGAAGTGCTTCGTTTCTCAGATACGCAATCTTGCTCATTAAAATCTCATGATATTTTTCCTCGCCGGTTGCCTGATATAAAGTGATCAGACAATGTCCCATGGCACAGGCATTCACAGTCCACACTTTGGGAAGTCCCAGATCGATCAGTTCATCAATACGGTCCTTTAACAGATCCAGATACTCCTTCTTCCCCGTCTTCTCGTAAGCATCACTGATTCCGTAATATGCCACACCGCAGGGCCAGTCCCAGGTCAGATCCATGTTCATGGTCTTTTTCACGATTTTATCAATGACTTCCTCTATTTCTTTTTTGTCATACTCCAGTTTTAACATTTCATTTCCTCCGTTCTTGTCAGGCTTTGTCGTTTATACTCTTTTTCCGCAGCCATACTTTGGGTACATTATATGATGTCGGGGTCCAAAAACCAACTATGTCTGTCGAAAAAAAGCATAAGCTTATCCTTTTTTATATCTTTTTAATACAGCCCCCAAGCAGATCATGCCGGGGGGCTGTATGTACTTACTTTAAAACTTTATCTTTTCAATTACTGAAGTCTGGTGGTCTGACCGTTGTCCAGAGCTTCCTGTCTCTGATCGATCACTTCCTGGTAACCTGCATCCAGATACTTCTGGCTCAGTTCGTCATACAGAGCGTCGAACTGATCCTTGGAGCACATGGTCAGGTTGTCACGGTACTCGGTATACAGATCATACAGAGTCTGGTTGTACTCGGATACAGCGTCGATAGAGGTTGCGAACAGGCAGTCAGAGTTAGCCTTGCCTGCTTCGTACAGAGCAACCTGTCCGTTGTAGTTAGCCAGGATCTGATCATAGAAGTCCTGAGGCAGTCCCTGAGGGCTTACAGCCTTGATGTCCTTCTCGATAGAACCAAGAGTCTTAACTGCGGTTACTGCACACCAGTAGTCTACGTTGTTGTTGTGACCCTGCTGCTCGTCCAGACCGGTCTGATCTGCTACAGCTACGGGATCGCCATTGTCGTCATAGTTGAAGTTCACGCCTTCGATACCCCACTGCATAGTGAACAGGTTCTCGGGCTGGTTCAGCCACTCAAGGTACATCATAGCTGCCTTTACTTCATCCTCGGTAGCGTCGTTCGCAAAACCGATCATCATACCGAAGTTGGTTCCGGGTCTGTAAGAAGCGCTGGAACCCCAGGTTGCATCCTGTGTCCAGGTGGAGGGGCTTACTGCTACTGCCAGCTTTCCATCAGGGTTAGTTTCATAGAAGGAATTCAGTACGTTCATGGTAGAAGAGATATATCCGGTCCAGGTAAATGCTTCACCGTTGATGAAGTCAGCCTCTGCCTCGGAAGCATCTCTTAAGTAGTACTCAGGGTTGTAATAACCGTCATTGTACAGTTCGTTTTCGAATTTCAGGAATCTCTTCTGCGCTTCGGTGGACAATGCCGGGATCTGGTAGTCACCGGTAGTAGCCCATGTGGTCTCATCCTGAGGATAATCTCTGTAACCGTAGTTCTGGTCAATACCTGCGCCGCTTACTTTCTTACCGCTTAACGGATACTTGTGGCCGTTCTCAACCAGCTTTGCATACAGCTCTAACAGCTTGGTGTTGTCGCCAACGGGATACTCATCAAATCCTGCCTCTTCCAGCCAGTCCTGACGATAGAAGGTACACCATGTATAAGTGGTGTTACCGTAAGGTCTGTAACCCAGTACCAGATAATCTTCGTCAGCCAGTTTGGTGTAAGCGTCATTGCCGTGCTCTACCATGGTCTCCCAGTAGGTGGGAGCGATCTGCTTGAACTGCTCTACATCATAGGTCTGCAGATATCCGTCTGCCTGCCAGGTAGCAAGCTTGTCATAGTCATATTCCATGCAGATAGTAGGAAGGCTCTGGCTTGCTGCCAGCATTGCGTAATCGGTCATAACATCGCTACGGGTAATTCCTACATATTCCACTGTGATGTTGTACTTGTCTCCGAAGTTCTCCTGTACCCATTTGGTCCAATAGTTGTTTTCTACATCGGAGCAGCCGTTTCCTGAAGATCCACGGTCATATACGGGAATCTGCAGTGTAACATTGTCTGCGAAAGGCTCCCAGCCGTCAATACCTGCTACTGCATCTGAAGCTGCTGCCTCTGTGCTTGCTGCGGTACTTGCTACCGCAGTATCCTTTGTGGAAGCATCTGCGCCGGCATCGCTGCTGCCGCATCCGGTCAGAGTGCTCATAGCCATAGCACCTACAAGTGCTGTTGCCATTACTTTGTGAAGAGTATTCTTCTTCATAAATCAATCCTCCTTGTTCTTTCCGAAGGAATTCTCCGTTTCCGCCATGGAAAGGATTTCCCCTCTTAAATATACATAGTTTTATGTGTACCCCGGAGACCCGGGAAAACATACAATGGTAACTTGTGTTTTAGTAGCTTAGCCCTTTACCGCTCCGATCATGGTTCCCTGTACGAAATACTTCTGTAGGAAAGGATAAATGATAATGATAGGAATGGTTACGAACATAATACTTGCTGCCTGCAGCACTTCGGGAGTGGACTGGATCGCGCTTCCGGTATCTGCCAGGGAGGAAGTCTGTGCTTCCGCTGCGGATGCAACCAACTGATATAACTTATACTGGATCAGCTTCAGGTTGGCACTCTTGGTATAGTACATGTTGTCTGCATAGGAATTCCAACGTCCTACCGCATAGAACAGAGACAACGTTGCCAGGATCGGCTTGGACAGCGGTAATACGATCCTGCTTAAGATCTGGAAATTACTTGCGCCATCTAAGAATGCGGATTCTTCCAGACTTTCCGGAATCGTACTCTGGAAATAATTCTTCATGATCAACATGTTGTACGGGGAGTAGATCAGAGGTAAAATCAATACCCACATCGTATCCAGCACATGTAACTTCTGATATAACAGGTAGCAGGGAATGATACCTGCACTGAAGTACATCGGCACCATCAGCAGGAAAGTCAGCAGCTTTTTGCCCTTTAATCTCTTCTTGGAAAGAGGATACGCTGCACAGGTACATACCACCATACCGAGTGCGGTGAAAATCAGTGTTACGATTACGGAGAATACCATGGAGTAAGTCATGGAACTGTCTCCGAACACCTTCTTGTAAGCATCAAAGGTGATATCCTTCGGCCAGAAGTATACGCTCTTGGACATTACTGCGGTATTGCCGGAAATGGATTTCACTGCTACATGCAGGAAAGGTAACACACAGCTTGCACACAGGATCACGATCACTGCCATCATGACGAAATCACTGATACGGAATTTGTTGACCGCATGAGCTCCGCCTGCGGAGGTAGATTCTTCATTGATATTGACTTCTTTTTTCTTCATCTTACTCACCTCCTACAGTAATCCGTCTTCGCCAAGCTTCTTGGCAAATTTATCGGATAACAGAACCAGGATCAGTCCGATCAGGGACTGGAACAGACCAACCGCGGTTGCCGCGCTGAACTTTCCGGCTCCGATACCTTTATTATATATGTAGACAGCCAGCTGATACTGGAAGTCTTTTACCTGTGAATTCTCCAGAGCTGTCAGACGTTCCAGGTTACTTCCCATGACACGTCCGAGATTCAGGATCAACAGGGTTACTACCGTACTCTTGATACCGGGAAGTGTGATGTGCCACATTCTCTTCCAGCGGTTTGCTCCGTCGATCATGGCTGCTTCATACAGCTCGCCGTTGATACCGGTGATCGCTGCCAGGTAGAGGATCGTGCCCCATCCCATCGTCTGCCATACACCGATCAGCAGATAAGTGATCGCCCAGTGCCATTTCTCATTCAGGAAAGGGATTCCTTCGGAGATCACGCCGAGGTTGGTAAGTAAAACATTTACCAGACCGGAGTTCGGGCGGAACATTGTCATTGCCACGCTTCCGATGATAGCCCAGGAAAGGAAGTGCGGCAGATACAGGATCGTCTGTGATACTTTCTTGAATCGGGGATATCTCAGCTCATTTAAGATCAGTGCCAGGATGATCGGCATCGGGAAACCAATCAGCAGGTCTGCCAGGTTAAACACGATGGAGTTACGCAGCGCTCTGATGAAATCGGCATCCTTGAAAATCTTAATGAATGTCTTCATTCCCACCCATTCACTGCCTGCATATCCTTTGGCCGGCTTATAATCCATAAAAGCCATTCGTAAGCCCGGATAAGCGCCGTAACTGAATACGAATACCATGATCAGCGGAAACAGTAACAGCAGATATAACTGCCAGTCTCTCTTAAAAGCTTGTTTCCACGTGGTTTTGGTCTTGACACCAGCCACATTGGCTACATTCTTCTTTGCCATATCGAACCTCCTCAAGTGTCAGCTGTAATTCATCGTCATTTTGTACACTTTTTGTAACTTTGTAAGTCTATTATCATACATGTTGCTCGTTTCGTCTAATCATTCCGCATATATTATCATGCAAAAACGACCATTATAGTTTATGGTCGTTTTTCGTATATTTTTATTTTTTGCATAAATACAGCTTTGTTTTTTCGGATTAAAAAGGCATTTTGACACGTTTTCTTAAGGTTATTCCGCATTTTTTTGAATAAAATATGTACGAATTGTAAACATTGAAATAGCATTTTCGTATATTAATGGTTGATTTTGTACTGTTTTATTGTTATATATAAAGTATAAGGTTTGTTATTACCTTGTTTCAGGGTTCAAAAAGCATCCGGAATGATCATTTAGAAAAGCATTTTGCGTTCAGAAATTCGATTTCCGGTGACTCAGGAGGTTCTATATGGCGAAACCGAAGCGTACTGTTACCGAATATCGAAGTTATTATCTGCCCATGCAGTTTCCGGTGCTGCTTTTATCCGGTGATTATTGGAAGATCTCGGATATTCCCAGCGGAAGTCTGCATTTTCACAACTGTCTGGAGATCGGGCTCTGTCATTCCGACAGCGGCACGCTGGAGATCAACGGAGAAAAACAATATTTCAAAGCCGGTGACGTCACCGTTCTGCCGCGAAATGTCCCGCATACCACCTACAGCACCCCCGGTACCAAAAGTCACTGGTCTTATCTTTTCCTGGATCCCAAAGAGATGTTCCGCAATCTCCTGCCCGCTTCCTGGAAAAATTTCGATCTGGCCACGGACGGTTTTCCGGCCTTCCGCTATATTTTCAGCAAGGATGATTTTCCGCATATCCATTATCTGGTATCCTATATCATCCACGAACTGGAAGATCAGAATCCCTGCTATCAGATCAGCGCACGCAGTCTCCTGTGTTCTCTATATATAGAGCTGTACCGTATCGAAAGTCTCGGCGGTGCCAACCCCGACAACGTGAAACCGGACTCTCCCGAATTGGCAGCGCTGAAAGAGCAGAAAAAAGAAGGTGAGATTGCAGAGAATTCTCTGGTCATCTCACCCGCATTGGATTATATCGAAGAAAATTATATGCAGCAGTTCACCATCGAATATCTGGCAGATCTGTGTCACTGGAGTCCGACACATTTCCGCCGTGTCTTCCATGATATCATGGGAACCTCTCCTCTGGATTATGTAAATAATACCAGAATCATGAAATCCTGTATTCTGCTGCGCAGTACCGAGCATTCTATCCTGGATATCTCGGAAATGGTCGGCTTCCATTCCGTATCCAGTTTTAACCGCTATTTCATCAAACTGATGCAGATGTCTCCCAGAGAATACCGCAAGCAGATGAAACAGAGCGAAAAGAAAGCCGAAAATCAATCGATTCTGGAATTTGCAGGCTGGATGATGCCGGAGTGATCCGACATCATCTTTTTCTATGCCAACCTCTTATGCTTCCACTTTCCTGAGTAATAACGTATCACGGGAATAACGCATCCGCAGCTCCAGGACAGCGGCGTTGCAATCCAGATGCCGGTCACACCGATCTTGCCTGCCAAAAGATAAGCGAACACAATTCTCCCCGCAAGTTCCGTCAGTCCTGCCACCATGCAGGTGTTGACATCTCCCGCGCCGCGGATCACATTCTGATAGCTTTGCATGATTCCGGCAATCACATAAGCCACGCCGATGATCGTCAGATAAGTACAGCCGATTCGAATCGCCTCTCCCGATTCATCAGCATCCAGGAATAACATCATCAGCGGTACACGGAAGGTAAGGACCACAAGAGCGATCAACGCTGCCGCTCCCACCATCACGACCAACGTCTTATAGAGTCCCTCCCGTATCCTGTCATACCGGTTTTTCGCAATATTCTGTCCAGTAAACACGGACAGAGCCGTTCCGATCGAGACAATGACCTGAATCGCCACGCTGTCCACACGATTGGCCGCCACATAAGCCGCCATGACAGAGGAGCCGAAGGAATTCACCAGTCGCTGCACGCTCATTCCGCCCAGTGCGATCATACAGGACTGGAACGCTGCCGGGAAACCGGTCTTCACCACCAGTTTCAGATATTCCGCCTCCGGACGCCATTTCATCAAAGACAGTCCGATCTCTTCTCTCACCTGCAGCAATTTCACGAAACAGATCACTGCCGAGGTACATTGTGCAATGATCGTGGCATAAGCCGCTCCTGCCACTCCCATGTTGCATTTCACAATGAAAAACAGATCCAGTACGATATTCACAGCCGAGGAAGCGATCACCGCTCGCAGCGGTGTCTTGGAATCGCCCACGCTGTTCAGTATTGCCGCGCAGCCATTGTAGATCACGCTTCCAAACACAAACACATAAATAATATGCAGATAGGTCACAGAATAACTCATGACATTCTCCGGCACGCTTAACAGCCGCAGGAAAAATTCCGCGCCAAACATGCCGACGCACGCCATAATGCAGGTAAGTACTCCGGCTGCCCAGACCAGTGCCGTCACCGTCTTCGCCAGTCTCTCCTTATTACCGCATCCGAAACACTGTGCCGCCACAAGTCCGGCACCGTTACACATACCGCTGACCAGCGCCAGCAGAAAATACGTCAGACTTCCGGTACTTCCCACACCGGCCAGCGCCTGCTCTCCCAGGAATCTTCCCACGATCACAGTATCCGCCACGTTATAGATCTGTTGAAAAATATTGCCGATCAGCATCGGTATCGCAAAGCCGATGATCAGTTTCAGGGGCTTGCCTTCCGTCATATTTTTCATAACTTTATCCTCGCATTATCAAATATCTCTTAGTCGTCTTTCTACGACGTTTACGCTTCCGGGCATCGTACCAGTCTCGCACTCATAAGGCGATTCTCCCGTTTCGGTGGCAGATCATAATAGACATCCTCGCGAAACGGATCCAGTTCCAGTGTCAGATGCTCCGGATAACCGTATCGTTTTAATGCCACGCGCCATATCTCACCGTTGGAAAACCAGTCGTCAAGAAGTCTGCCGTTTTGGTACAGCCTTGCACAGTCTCCTCCAAAGTCCAGTTCGAGATAAACATCTGTTTCCATATCTTTCGCAGAGTTTTCTTCATATTTCAGGGTCAGTTCACAGCTTCGGTGTGAGGTATTTTCCCGTACTTCCACTTTCCCCGCTTCTGTCAGGTACAGATCCGGCAGCAGATGTACTCCGGTGCCTTCCGCATTTTCATCATAGCAAAAATGCTCCGCATCATGGGTCGTAAGAATCCTTACCGCTTCCTCATGCACCTTCCCGTCGCTCCACTCAAAGTATACACTCCCGTTTTTTTCATCCGTGTAAAAATAATAGATTCCGCCATAACATCCCAGGTAGGATGCATTCGTCCGGCGAAGCCTGATCTGCTCTCCGTCCACACAGACCGGCAGATTATAAGGCAGCACCAGAATTGCATCTGTAGGTACATGAATTCTGTCGAAGATGACCTGTTGCAGACCATCCTCCGATTTTCCAGATGTTTTTTCTGCCCCTTTCAAAGTTTCCGCCGACCGCATACCAGTCGCAGGGACATTAAAGTACAACGCTTTCTCCGGTGTAATCCACTTCTCCGTCATCTTCCGTTTCCGCTGATGATTGTTGATAAACAGGAATCCACAATCTGCCTCCGCATTATAGCGGAAGGAAGCACGCAGAGTCTCCATATCCTCCGGATCCGTCGGCGCAGGTATATTTTCCGGCAGGCAGGCTTTTGCCGGAGCCAATAGATTTTCCACGTTTTTTATAAAAATATGGTGCTTGCGCAACCGGAAATAGCTCTCCGCAGGCAGTCCGTTCTCTCGCAGACAGGTCTGGAAATCGTAGCTTTTTACCGGCAGATCATTGGCATATCCCGTTGCCTTCGACTCCTGTAATGTCGTGTATTTTCCGTCCGGATTCACACCGCCGTGATACATATAGTATCCGATCAGGTTTGCTCCGGCACCCAGCATACAGATCGTCTGCGCTTCGATATCATCAGGGTACGGAAAGGGGCGTCTGTGCGCCGTCACCTGTAATCCGCCGCCCAGCTCCGCCGTCAGATAGGGCACTTTGTCCGTATCAAATGTAAATGAGCTCTGCCTCTCCGAGAAATCAGAAGCAATATTGGCATCATCATGGAACGGCTGGAACAGAAAGTTCTCGCTGGCAGACATCTCATGCGTATGCCCCGCCCAAGGGGCATCCACATAGCCGCCAAGCACCGAAAGGAACCCTTCCGGCACATAAGCGCCGCCCCAGCCGGTGGCCGAGTAATAGGGAGTGACCATCCCCTTTTCTTCCGCTATCTGTTTCAGCTTACGCATGTGCGCCATGCCTTCTTCTCTGTCAGAGGGGCCGCCGGCATGTCCGTACTCATTCTCAATCTGGATTCCGATCACAGGACCGCCGTCCTTATCCATGAAGCCTGCTGCCTGCTCACCGATCTTTGTAAAAAATTTATCCACCAATGCCAGATATACCGGATCGTTTGTGCGAGTACACAGTTCCCCCTTTTTCTCTTTCTCCACCAGCCAGTCCGGAAAACCGCCGTTTCTGCACTCTCCGTGCGCCCAGGGGCCGATGCGCAGCCATACTTTCAAGTGGGCCTCCTGACAGCAGGCCAGAAAATCATGCAAATTTCTCCTGCCGGAGAAATCCCACTCTCCCTGTGCCTCCTCATGGTGGATCCAGAACACATAGGTGGCAACAATTTCCACTCCACCCTGCTTCATATTATGCAGCGCAGATTTCCACTCTGTCTCCGGGTAACGGGAAAAATGAAACTCTCCCATAACCGGCAGAATCGGTCTGCCGTTATCTGTCAGATATTCGCTGTTGTAACCGTACATTTTGCTCCCATCTCCTAAATTCATAATTCATATTGCATATTCTTCTTATCGCCAAACACTCTTATAATGGTATCAAAGTTGCTTGTTTCCGAATGTTTGTCCTAATTGCCAATGTTTCATTGCTCTTGCAAAAATAAATTAAATCCGCAATCCGTCATATACCTTCTGCTTCGCCATGTATCCGTATTCCCTGGTGTGCATTATCCATGGCAAGCAGCTGCTTAGTGCATGCATCCGCTTCTGCCTCTCGTCCCAGTCCGCGCAGTCCCAGACTCATCATGAACAGGCAATGTTTCCGGTTCCGTTCGCTCAAGTCTTCTTCAAAGATCAGCAGATCCGGCAGGGATACCGCGAAGTAGTCTGTTTTCACGACATCCTCCATGTGCTGTCTGCCATAGTCCACAAGCTTTTGAAATCTCAAATGTGCCTCTTCCGTATTCCTTAGCTGCAAATGTGCCAGTCCCTGATAATAGATCATCTCGGGTGGCTGGTCGTTATAGTACATCATGCCTACCGGCTCCGACTCTCCGCAGCCTGCTTTCGTATAACAATCTTGCGCCGCTTCATCCTCTCCCAGCTTTTCATATACCAGTCCAAGAAGGTAGTACAGATTATTCTCCTGTGCCGACTCCAGTTTTCCCTCTCCGAGATTGTACGGATACTCGCCTACTGCCCTGAGCAGAAGCTCCCTCGCCTCTGCATAGTGTTCTTCTGCCACTGCTGCTTTTGCCAGCCGGTACAGCGCCGTCAGGTACTGTGCGGCAACCTTTCCTTCGCCGCCTTCCCATTGATGGAAATGCCTCTTTTCGATCAAACCAAGCGCTCTTGCATTCTCTCCTAGCGTGTTCAGCAAAGTCACATATTCCAGATACAGATCATCTCTGTTCTCTACCAGTGCAAGATGCTGTTCCATATCTTTCAGTCGTTCCTGTATCGGAACATTCATCCGTTTCCTCAGCTGATCCAGTTCCAGATACACCCTGGCATCTGTTTCATCCAGAGTAAATGCCAGACTCATTTCTTCATAAGCTTTCTCATGCTGTCTGTATACATTGTAATAAGCCAGAGCCAGATTCCTGTGCACCGTAGGAAAATCCGGATATTTCCGGGCGGACTTTTCGTAATCCTCAACCGCCGCATCGTATACTCTCTTATCATACAGCAGGCACCCCAGATAATAATAAGCCATGCCGAGGTCAAATTCTTCTGCAAGCGTTTTCAGTACGATATAGTCTTCGGTCCTGTGAGGGAAGCAACCGTCTGCGGCAGCAGTTTCTGCCAAACAGATATATTCCTCACACTTCTTATTTTTCTCTGTCCGACATGTAGCCTTTTTGTCGGCATCAACTATTTTGCTGTAGCCATAGGCAATATAATAATATACCAGCGGATAAATATCTGCTTCGGACGACCCTGTTATCTCCTTCCGATATTCCACCCACTTTTCAGCAAGTGCGATTCCCTGCGCATATTGCCCGGCTTCATAGAGATCAATGACCAATTCGATCAGGGTATTGTGATTGATTTTCTCCGGCTGTCTGTCGTACAGCGGATCGATCTGAATACTTTCTTTTCTGAGGTTTTCCGCCGCTTCCTCTCTTCCCAATTTTCGCAAAATCAGTTCTTTCAGTGCCCGTGCTTTCATGCAATGATACTGCCTGAGAATCGACTCATTTATGTGTTTCAGTGCTTCTTTCCAGTCCCCGTTCTTCGCATCCAGGCAGGCCAGTTCATAGAAACCGGGTGCCTGGAAAGCACCTCCCCAGACTGCCTTATAAAATGCATCATACGCTTCTTTTCCCCTACCCTGATACTTCAGTGAGAGTCCCAGATTATAATACGGTTCATAGTCATACGGATTCGGATTAGATCGGATAGACTTCTCCACCGCCTTCCGGAAATAGCCTTCCGCCCCGGCGAAATCACATGCCTTAAGCAGGCAGCGTCCGTAGGCATTGTTCAGACGGATATCCGTAGGGTCCTGACGCAGGCCTTCCAGATAATAATCCTCCGGGCGATACGTAGCATGACGATACTGCTCGACATGTAATCCGTACAGGAACAGGTCTTCCGTCGTCTTGCAATCCTTCGGAAGCGGTGCGGCTTTGGCAGGTTCCGGCACTTCCGCATCAATTTTTTCCGGGAATCTGTAAGATACCAGTTCTCTGCCATCCGCGGCAAGGATGCTGATTTTGGTGCCGGAGAGTTTCCTGTTTTTATCAAAATCCGCGTCAGATTTTGTCACAGAGTTATATTTTGCGTCTTTTTGCGTACCTTCATTACCTACATTTTTCTCTGCCTGCATTATTTCCGAAGCTTCCGCGATATCGCATTTCTCAAAAACACAGTCCACCGAGACTGCAATCTCACAAGTATGTGTCGGTGATAAATCGGTTTTTCCCTCGTACAGAACCTTTTCCTGCCCGCTTTTTCCATCCTGTTTCGTCACACGCACGCAGGCTCCCGGCTGTTCACTCGTCGTATATGCCAAAATCTTCAGTTCCTGTTTTTCGACGTCTACGACAGCATTTACCGCCGCATCTATGGTCGCATTTTTTACATAGCCGATATTTTTATACGGCATAAAATACTGTTTGAAATTCTTCGTCTCCTGCGGCTGTATCCAGGTAAAGTCCGGCTGATTGTCCGTAAAACATCCCGTCATCAGTTCGATGTACGGGCCGTCCTCATCCGTAAGTGCACGGTCCCAAGCCTTGCCGAATTCCCCACACCCCCAGGTCCACTGCTTTTTGCCGGGCGCGATATGGTGATCCGCCACATGCAGAAGTCCCGCCTGCTTTCCGTAATCATATTCTCCGATAAAGTTATAGTCGGAACGATATGCCATATAAGAAGTCGGCACCGGTATATTTTTATACTGCGCAATGTTCACATGGTCATATTTATGCTTGTAATAAGTACCTTCCGCATAGGGAAAGCTGATCACATCTCTCTTACCATGGTCATAAACTGCGGTCACATCCTCGGGAAATACCGAAATCGTGTCATCGTTTACCGCCACCGCCGGGTTTGCCCACCACAGAAAGGTCTGCGGCATCTTCGTGCGGTTATAGAGTTTCGCAGATAATTCTATGTATGCCTTGTCCGGATAGAGCGTCACGCCCAGTACCCCTTCCGTCCGGAACATGTTCTCGATCTCACCCATCCAGACAGTCGCACTGCCGTCTTCATTTTCCGTATAAGTGTATTCCACCGGATCAAACGTACTGGGTCTGTGATGCTGGGGCCAGTTGAATTCAATGCCACCGGAGATCCAGGGGCCGGCCAGTCCCACCAGCGCAGGTTTGATGACATGATTGTAGTAGATAAAATCATAGCCGTTGGTCTTGTCATAAGCCCTCTGGATCCTTCCACCCAGTTCCGGCAGCATCATCACCTTCAGATAATCATTTTCCAGAAAAAGCGCCGTGTATTCCTTATTCACTTTCTTATTGCTAATTTTCTCGATCACCGTGTGCGGATAAATTCTTCCCGAACTTCCCTGATAGACACGCTTTTCCAGAAACACGGGATTCTTGTCCGGCTTTCCGGCTTCGTAAGTAGGAATGATCACTTTTTCTTCCCATACATGTACTTTATTCATGCTTACCTCCATCTCTACGCATCTTCTCCTTCGATGCTTCTATCTCACCATTGTACGTAATTCCTCTACCGTGAGTTCTTCCGCCGGTCGGAATTCCTCCCCGGACAGATACTCGTAAATTGCCGCCTGTAATGCTCTTGCCTCTGGATACTGCAGACTTTTATGCAGCTCCATGGTAGATAACAATACTTTTCCGTTCAGACAGTTAAATTCGATCAGCTGTGCCATAGGACGTAAATAGGCACAGCTGTCCATCTCCGTAATCACAGATTTCATTGACCCGGGAAGAATCACCGCACGTTTGCCTGCCACGATCCACCATTGCCAGTCTGTATGGAAATCCGTCGGAAAATTACGGAATATGGGATGTTCTGTATCAATCAGCTGTCCCATACCGCCTTCCTGTTCCGCGAACGTTCCCACCGACCAGAAGTCTGTGGTAAACTGGGTCTTGATGGAATTCGGTAAGCTCTCCCTGTCCGCATCCGGGGACAGATAGACCCTTCCGCCGTTTTGCAGAACTGCTCTCGTCTGCTCGTCAAATACTCTCGTTTCGTATACATTTTTCGGACATTCCGGGCTCGTTTTTTGATAGACCCACACAGGATAGGTGCTGGTGCAGTCACCGATACTCACCGTCAGTATGAGTGCCGCCGATACTCCCTTGACCTCCAGAGGAATGTCCAGTCTTCCCAGGGAAGTATAAGTCCCTGGAGGACAGTTTTTTTGCCTGTCTGCCCGGTCGCATCGAAGCTCTCCTCTTCCGCTATTCACAGCACAGTCCCGGTAACCCAACGTCCAGCCAAGCTCACCCGTGATGCTCTCTTTTCCGAAATTCGCCACTTCTACTTCCGCTGTCAGATGTTCTCCCTCTTCATAGGTATAGCGGGGCATTTTCACAAAAATACGGCTCTCTGTGAAAAACTCCCTGAACCGCTCCGGTCTGGCGAAGGGATAAGGCTTCGGTTCCATATGGGAGTTCATCATACCCACCAGAGCCGTTCCCTGTCCCGGGAAATCCTGCAATCCCAATAGTGAAATGCCCGACAGCTCCCTTGTGCGCATGGCGGCTTCAATTTCCTCCCGGTAGGCCAGCCGTGACAGTTCTCCGGTGGCCTCCACGTATTTTTTCCATACAGGCAATAGTCCCCGTTCCTCTACGCGCTTCCGAATCAGTTTCAGATTCACCGGATCCGAAATTCCCTGAAAGCTTTCCAGTTCCCCAAAATCCGGCAGTACCTCAAACTGTCCCACCTCGAAACTGAATACCGGCTTTGTATAGCTTTTGCGGATCTCTGCCATCGCCGCATCATAAGTGTGATCCGCCGATGGATAATTTTCGTTGATATATCCCCGCATCCCGGAGAACGTCCCCCGGATCACCACATCCTTACAGCTCTGGGAAGTATAGAAATCACTCTCCGGGTCACAGCCCTCTTCTCCGTAAAAGGTGTTGGAGCCGTTTGCATATAATCGGGTGGGATCCAGCTGTTTTGCGGTTCTGACCAGATCCTGCATTCGATCTCTGCCTTCACCTCTGGCCTGCAGTTCATTCCCCAGCGTCAGCATCACAAAAGAAGGATGATTGGCATAGGTTCTCAATATGGCTGTAAGCTCCGTACGATAATAGCGGATGCTTTCTTCTGTCGCAAAAGCATCTTTCGGGTTCCAGTTGGACAGTTCCGGCTGCAATAGCATTCCCAGTTCGTCTGCCGCGGTAAAGGCCGCTTCCGGCTCACAGTGGGAATGGAAGCGAACGCAGTTAATGCCATAGCTGCGATATTTTTGCAGGATTTCTTTCCATTCCGAAACGGTCATGGGCGGATGTCCGGTCTCCGGGTATTCCGCACAATTTGCCTCACTTCGTAAGAAGATCGTCCTGCCGTTCAGGGCAAATCTGCCGCTGCCGTTATCGCCAAATATGCGGATGCCGAAGCGGGTGCAGTATTCGACAGAGCTGTTGACTCCGTGTTCTGCTGCCGTCCCGCTGTCAAGTGTTGCCGCCATCTCATAGAGATTACCTTCCTCTTCGTCCCACAGCTTCACATTTTCCCGCAGAGGAAGATCACGGAACCAGATCTCCACTGTTTTCCGGTTCTCCGGTCCAGCTGCTTCGATTTTTGTCAATGCGTCACCCAGGTGCGTGAAAATTTCCGCTGATTTCTGTGTTTTCCCGAATTCCTCTGTTTCAGCCAGTGCCTCTGACCGTAATATGATTTTCGCATCTTTTAAGGTTTCCTTCGCACCCGGTGCCAGTTCCACGCAGACATCTGCCACATATCCGCCGCTCCTCTTCAACTTCTTCGGATATATGCGGACACATTCAATAAAATTCTTCGGTCTGGTATACATGCATAAGTTTCCGAGGATACCGTTCCAGTTGGTCTGTGTCTCATCCGTTGCTGCGGAAGAATAGCAGATTGCATCTTTCGGCATTCCGGGATAACTGTTGTCCGAAAAGAACGTCAGCTCATGTTCTCCCGGTGTCACTCCGGTGAGTTCAAAAATATAAGGCGTACTCAGTGCTCCCTGCCGGAACACCTCGCACTCTCCTCCATCCACCGCCAGCCGAAGCGCTCTTGCCCGCTCTGCCAGAACGAACAGCCTGTCATTTCCGTAATCCGGCACCGTTACCTTACGGCTGATCCGTGCTTCTCCTTCATAGGTATGCCGTCTGGTAAATCTTGTGGCGATCGGTGCATCCTTGTCTACCTCTCCCTCAGCGTTACCCAGCGCCGCATCCGGGTGCCATTGATTCGCTCCGACGTCTCTGTGACCGATACCGCTCTCGTCCAAAGTTCCCGGCAGATGCATTTGCGCTGCCGTTCCATCCGTCAGTTCCACATGCCAGCTTCCATCCAACAATAGCTTCATATACGACTCCATTCCATAGACTTTTTTAATGTCGGAAATCACATAGCAAATCCTCAATCCTTTTCCCATAGGATCCTTCTTCATTACGGAATCATTATATAGCTTACATTTTATGTTTTAAATTCACTATTATGAACTAATTTTAATATATGTTGCATCATTCTGAACCTTTTTGGTATAATATGCGGGAGGAGTTAAGGAAGAATGACAGATAGAAGAACTTTTTTATATGAAGATTTTGAAATATCCTATGAAGATACAAAAAAAGGGTGGTCCATGCCCTATTCGCATCACCACACCAACTATGAAATCTATATTCTGCTCTCCGGAGAGCGTCTGGTTACCATCGGCGATATCACCTACCGGGTAGAAGCCGGCATGGCAAGCCTGTTTGAGAGCAATATCTCTCACCGAAGCGTCGGTGACACGGATTATACCGGGATCTGCATCCATTTTTCAAAACCTTATCTTCTAAAATACTTTTTACCTGCCGTAGTATCTTCCTACCTGACCTGTTTCAAGGCACCGATTATTTTCATTCCCGAGGATTACAGACAAAAGCTTCTGGACTGGAACGCAGCTTCCTGCTGCAAATCTCCCACTGCCTACCTGTTATTGGCACAGATTCTTACTGATCTCAACGATTTTCGTCATCAGTATCCGTTAGATAATGAGATTACCGTCAGCGAGAATAAAGCCTCCGGTTTTCAGCGGATCATTAATTATATTACCACCAACTACACAACGATTCAGACCGTCCGGGATATCGCCGAATCCTGTGGAGTCTCCGAAAGCTATGTCCACCGGGCTGTCCGGCAGACGGAATCTCTCACCGTAAAAGAATATATTAATAAGCTTCGTCTCCGTCATGCCATACACCAGATGGAACGAGGGGGCAATTCTCTCTCTGTCATCAGCAAGACCTGCGGTTTCCAAAGCGTATCCTATTTTTATCGGGTTTTCAAAAAATACTACGGTATGACACCCACACAATATTTTTCCAAAAAAGAACCTCACTACTGATATTTCTATCAGTAATGAGGTTCTCATCTTATTCTCATATACCCCAATTTATTGCTTGCGCAATACCCTCTCAGATCTGCGTGCACACCGCCAAATTACTTATCGGCGATAGCAGCCTGTGCAGCGGCCAGTCTTGCGATAGGCACACGGAACGGTGAGCAGGATACATAATCCAGACCGATCTTGTGACAGAACTCTACGGAACTGGGATCTCCGCCGTGCTCACCACAGATACCTACATGCAGCTTAGGATTTACAGGCTTACCAAGCTTGATAGCCATCTCCATCAGCTTGCCGACACCGGTCTGATCCAGCTTAGCGAACGGATCGTTCTCGAAGATCTTGGTGTCATAGTATGCATTCAGGAACTTACCTGCGTCATCACGGGAGAAGCCGAAGGTCATCTGGGTCAGGTCGTTGGTACCGAAGCAGAAGAAATCAGCTTCCTTAGCGATCTCGTCAGCGGTCAGAGCAGCTCTGGGGATCTCGATCATGGTACCTACTTCGTACTTCATGTCGATGCCTGCTGCTGCGATCTCAGCGTCAGCGGTCTCTACTACGATCTTCTTAACGTACTTAAGCTCCTTCACTTCACATACCAGAGGAATCATGATCTCAGGCTCTACATTCCAATCGGGATGTGCCTTCTTAACCTCGATTGCCGCACGGATAACAGCCTTGGTCTGCATTCTTGCAATTTCAGGATAAGTAACAGCCAGGCGGCATCCTCTGTGACCCATCATAGGGTTGAACTCATGCAGGGAAGCGATGATGGTCTTGATTGTCTCTACGCTCTTGCCCTGTGCCTTAGCCAGCTTCTCAATGTCAGCTTCCTCGGTAGGAACGAACTCATGCAGAGGCGGATCCAGGAAACGGATGGTAACAGGGTTGCCCTCCAGAGCCTCATACAGCTGCTTGAAGTCGTTCTGCTGATAAGGCAGGATCTTCTCCAGTGCTGCTTCTCTCTCCTCTACAGTGTCGGAACAGATCATCTCACGGAATGCTGCGATTCTGTCCTCTTCGAAGAACATATGCTCAGTACGGCACAGACCGATTCCTTCAGCGCCCAACTCACGAGCCTTCTTAGCATCTGCGGGAGTATCTGCATTGGTACGAACTTTTAACTTACGATATTTGTCAGCCCAAGCCATTACACGGCCGAACTCACCTGCGATGGTAGCATCAACAGTCTTGATCTCGCCGTCATAGATGTTACCGGTAGTACCATCGATGGACAGCCAGTCACCTTCATGGAAGGTCTTACCAGCCAGAGTGAACTGCTTGTTCTCCTCATCCATAGCGATGTCGCCGCATCCGGATACACAGCAGGTACCCATACCACGAGCAACTACTGCTGCGTGAGAGGTCATACCGCCACGAACGGTCAGGATACCCTGAGAAGCCTTCATACCGGTGATATCTTCGGGAGAGGTCTCCAGACGAACCAGAACAACTCTCTCTCCTCTTGCATGCCATTCTTCAGCATCTTCTGCTGTGAATACGATCTTACCGCAGGCAGCTCCGGGAGAAGCACCAAGTCCCTTACCGATAGGAGTTGCAGCTTTCAGGGCAGCGGTATCGAACTGAGGATGTAACAGAGTATCCAGGTTACGAGGATCGATCATTGCAACTGCCTCTTCCTCTGTTCTCATGCCCTCATCTACCAGATCACAAGCGATCTTCAGAGCAGCCTGAGCGGTTCTCTTACCGTTTCTGGTCTGCAGCATGTACAGCTTACCGTGCTCAACGGTGAACTCCATATCCTGCATATCTCTGTAGTGATCTTCCAGAGTCTTACATACATCCTGGAACTGAGCAAATGCCTCAGGGAATTTGTCAGCCATTTCAGCGATCTTCATAGGTGTACGAACACCTGCTACTACGTCCTCGCCCTGTGCGTTGGTCAGGAACTCACCGAACAGACCCTTAGCACCGGTAGCCGGATCTCTGGTAAATGCAACACCGGTACCACAGTCATCACCCATGTTACCGAATGCCATAGACTGAACGTTAACAGCAGTACCCCAGGAATAAGGGATATCGTTGTCACGACGATAAACGTTTGCACGAGGGTTGTCCCAGGAACGGAATACAGCCTTGATAGCGCCCATCAGCTGTTCCTTGGGATCATCAGGGAAGTCTACACCGATCTTAGCCTTGTACTCAGCCTTGAACTGGCCAGCCAGTTCCTTCAGATCATCAGCAGTAAGCTCAACGTCCTGCTTAACACCCTTCTTCTCTTTCATTGCATCGATCAGCTGCTCGAAGTACTTCTTACCTACTTCCATAACAACATCGGAATACATCTGGATAAATCTTCTATAGCAGTCCCAAGCCCAACGAGGATTGCCGGACTTCTCAGCGATTACGTTAACAACGGTCTCATTCAGACCAAGGTTCAGAATGGTATCCATCATACCGGGCATGGATGCTCTTGCGCCGGAACGAACGGATACTAACAAAGGATTCTCGTGGTCGCCGAACTTTTTGCCGGTGATCTCTTCCATCTTAGTAATGTACTCGTTGATCTGACCCTGGATCTCTTCGTTGATCTCGCGTCCATCTTCATAATACTGTGTACATGCCTCTGTTGTAATGGTAAATCCCTGAGGAACCGGCAGACCGATGTTGGTCATCTCAGCCAGGTTCGCGCCCTTACCACCAAGCAGTTCGCGCATGTTTGCATTACCTTCGGTAAACAAATATACCCATTTCTTCATACTTCTTTGTCTCCCTTTTTATAATATTTTTGACAAAACTTTGTAACCCAAACCATTACCGGAGCATTTCGGCTTCGGTTTTTAGTACTTTGCTATTGTAACAATCTACCAATAGAATATCAAGCCGAAATTGATAATTTTTTGACAGAGTGCTGATTTTCGTGCATATTGTGTAATTTTCGCATATTGTTTTTGGATATATTGTATGGTACTTATGTACTATGTAACCGCTTACATTTGTTCAACTTTCTTTACGCAGATTTTACAGGACAAAAAATCTCCCACCGGATGTATTTCGATGGGAGATTCTACTATTATTTTTCTGTTATATAGATTTCTTCAGGCGCTGATGTGCTTATTCCATCATTCCCTCTTTGATAACATTGTGGTCACGCAGCAGTTTTTCCACTACCGTACCCTTCACTACGCGAAGCAGAGGCTTCTTCAGTGCATTTAAAGGTCCGGGCAGTTCAATCTCCAGAGGAGACATGCCATCCATCAGCTTCACGCTGCTGTCCAACAGCTCTCTGATGTCGTATACGCTGCCCCATACCTCAGGCACACCTCTGTCTACACCTAACAGCCCGTAGACTGCTTCCATAGCGGTTCTGACGGAATACTCTGTGGTGAACACGGTATCTCTCGGAGTCTCTGCGAACTGGCCTAAGAAAGCGAAGTTCACGCAGCCATCGGGAATGACATCGGGACGGTCACCCTTGGTTCTGGGCATGAAGAATGCGGTGATATAAGGCATCATGGTAGGTACGCAGACTGCGCTGTGCTCTGCCAGCTCCTCAATGTCTTCTACGGGAACACCCAGATGGTACAGCCACTCTTCGGTGATCTCCTTACCGGTACAATCCTTCATAGGCTTCTTGATATAATCTCCGGGTACATCAGTGAACAGACCATATACCCATACACATACCTGATTCTTATCCTGCTCCTTGAACTGTCCCTGACGGTTGATGGTCCAAGACAGCAGCCAGCTGGAATCCTGGCAGCTTACGATACCGCCGGTTACGACCTTACCGGTTCTGGGATCACGTTTGCAGATATTGGTGATATAAGGAATGATCTTGTCATCCAGTGTGGTCACGGTAGCGGATTCCCAGTTAGTCTTGGAGATATCGGAACAGAACTTCTCGGGATGTCCGAAGGAAGGATCCTGTTTTGCGATATTCTTCCACAGGCTCCATACGCCGCTAGTACGAACTTCTGCATCACCATTGGGTGCATGGTTCTGGTCACCGTAGATGGTGCCCTCGGTACAGCTGCCATTGGTAACGAATACCAGGTCGTTCTCGGTGAGGACAATACCCTTCTCTACACCTTTTACCTTGCACTCGATCGCCTTGGCTACCTTCTTGCCGTCATTGATATCGAAGATAACGTTGGTCACTTCGGTATTGAACTGGAAGTCTACGCCTGCCGCCTCCAGATATTTCTTCATAGGAAGGATCAGGGACTCATACTGATTGTACTTGGTGAACTTCAGAGCACTGAAATCAGGCAGTCCTGAGATATGATGGATGAATCTCTGGAAATAGAGTTTCATCTCCAGTGCGCTGTGCCAGTTCTCGAAAGCGAACATGGTTCTCCAGTATAACCAGAAAGTAGAGTTAAATACTTCGTCATCGAAGACATCTTCGATGGTCTTGTCATACAGATCCTCGTCCTTTGTCATGAACAGCTTCATGATCTCCATGCAGCCCTTCTGGCTTAAGTTGAACTTGCCATCGGTGTGGGCATCCTGTCCGCAATCCTTCGTGGCACGGCACAGGGAGTAGTTGGGATCTTCCTTGTTCAGCCAGTAGTACTCATCCAGTACGCTGGCTCCGGGTACTTCCAGAGAGGGGATGCTGCGGAACAGATCCCACAGACATTCGAAATGGTTCTCCATCTCACGTCCGCCACGCATGACGTAGCCTCTGGCAGGATCAAAAATACCGTCACACGCACCGCCTGCGATATCCATTGCCTCTAAGATGTGGATATGGGAACCGGGCATCTGTCCGTCACGTACCAGGAAGCACGCTGCTGCTAAAGATGCCAGACCGCTGCCTACGATGTATGCGTTTTTCTCATCCACACCTTCCGGCTTCTTCGGTCTTGCGAATGCTTCGTAGTTACCGTTGGAGTAATAGATTCCTTTGCTGTTCTTGTCATATCTGCCAAACTCGGTGTTGCGGTAGTCTTTCTTGGCTGCCTTGACGGCTGCCTTTCTCTCCTCTTTCTTCACCGCTGCTTTACGTCCCTTAGTTGCTGCAGCCACTGCGCCGGCACCTACTGCCAGTGCTGCCAGTCCCAGTCCGATGTTATTCTTCTTTGCCATAATGATTACCACCTTTCTTTGATGACTCTCAAATGTTTTTCTTGTTTACAAGTAAGATCATACTTCTTTTTTATAAGAAAACCAATTTACAAAAGAGGGGGAATGATAAAGTTTTTATCATACTGCCCGTTTTGTAAAGTTCCTATACAAATATTATTTTGCAGATCCGGTTCTATCCGCCTATATCGCCTTGGGCGGCTGATTTTACGCCTTATTGTCTGTATGCTCAAAGTTCTCAATGGATCTGCTGATGTTTCCGTATAAAGTGATAGCCAGTTCTTCCACGATCTTTTTGTAATCGTCTTTCATTCCCCTATCGATCCAGTCCAGCATCACGCCCACAAAACCGTATTTGTAAAATCCTGCAATGAATTCTTTATGTTCTTCCGCCACCTGCATTCCGGCACATTTTTCTTCCACCACGTCCGCGATCAGCTGATAGGTCAGCTTGTTCAGATAGTTCTCAATCTTCTGCCGTTCCACACAACGATAGACATTCATGATGAAAGGCTTATTCTCCTGCACCGCTTCGAAGATCTGACAGAATCCCTCCTGCCATGTTTCATAGGTTCTCTTCCCCTGCAGTGCCTTCGTGCCGTCTTCCACACAGACCCACTCTACCAGATCGTAAATATCCTTAAAATGATAGTAAAAAGCCATACGGCTGATGCCGCAGTCCTCCGCCAGATCGTTGATTGTGATCTTATCCAATGGCTTTGTGAGAAGTTCCTTTTTTAATGCTGCTTCCAATGCCAGCTTTGTTGTATTGGCCATGGTCCGCCCTCCGTTGTTTTCCTGTGCTTTTCTTATGCATTTCTTCTATAACTTACTTTTGCACTTCCCGTATTTTTCTGCAAGTCTTCCCTTGTCATGGCTTTATTGTACGACAATAGCCCGAAAACAAGCAAATTAACTTTTTATAAAAAAACTCTTGCTTTTTGTAAAATTCCATGGTATTATCTTACTTGCGTTTCGGGGTGTGGCTCAGCTTGGTTAGAGCGCCGTCTTAGGGAGGCGGAGGTCGCGAGTTCGAATCCCGCCACTCCGATTCATGTATAGGCGTCAAAATCTTTTTTATGAGGTTTTGGCGTCTTTTGTTTTTGTAGTTTATTTATTGCTTTGGAAAATTGTAGAAAAAATTTGAAAAATTTAAAAAATGGCTTGCTTTTTATAAAATTCTATGCTATTATGAATTTTGTTCCGGGGTGTGGCTCAGCTTGGTTAGAGCGCCGTCTTAGGGAGGCGGAGGTCGCGAGTTCGAATCCCGCCACTCCGATCGTAAAGTCCTTGATTTTCAAGGACTTTTTGTGTTGTATTTCGTGTTGCAATCTGACACTTTTTTTTGTTTCTTATATGTTTCCTTTTAATGCTTCCCTATCGCTACATATGCATATTGAAACTTTCCGTTTGGAAGTCATCAGAACGTACTTTAGGATTTCGGAAGATTACGCCCTGCTATCGGAACGCCGCCGGGGCTTAACTTAGACATTTTGAAATTCAAGCCCCGCTATCAGAACACCAGCCGGGGCTTAAATATGCCCCGGTACTCTAAAAATCCCGGGGCGTAGCAGATCAAAATTGAGGGATATGCCCAAAAATGAAATTTCACTCCGACCAGTTCATTTCTTTCTCGGTAATTCCCAGCTTCCGACACTCTTCCTTCACTTTGTCTTTTTCTGCCCGGTTTCCGATCTGATATTTCAACACTTTATCTCTGAACACAATGTATTTTTCATTTCCGGCCTTAAAATCCACGAACCAGTTCCCGCCTCTGTTCGGATCCGACACCATCACCCTAGATATCTGCTCCGGAAAATCCTTTTTATCGCTGGTAAAAAACAGTACCGTCCAATACTTAGGGATTCCACCGGTATTCCACAATTCGATCTTATGAATTTTCAGCAGGTCGATGATCGAATCGTCCGTCACACTCTCCTTGATCAGCGTCCCCTCATATATTTCCGGTTCCTTCACGCACACTGCATTGTTACCACAGCTATGCGCTTCCTTGACTTCGCTCAGTGTCAGTTCATCCTTTAACAGCACATCCATGGAAACATGGAAAATCTCCCCTAACAGCAACAGCTTGTCCATTTCCGGCAGCGCGATATCCGCCTCCCATTTCGATATAGCCTGTCTGCTCACATTACATTTTTCCGCAAGATCCTCCTGCGTCATACGGTTAGCTTTTCGCAATTCCGTTATTTTTTCAGATAGTTTCATCGAAGTACCTCCTATAATTGATGGTCTTATTTTACGGGATCAAGTCTGCGATTGCCACCAACGACAGCGTTCTTTTTGGCAACTCACAGTTGCCTGTTCCTATATCATCCACACAAAAACAGCGTAACAGCCATCAAAGCTGCTACGCCTGAAACCGGAGGATGTGATGCATTAGATGCTTCCAATCCGTTTTAATTTATATTCCCTTTTGTAATCTTCTGTCAAGTTCCGTAGCAACTTCTTCTGACAGGCGGTCATCCACTCTTTTTGCATATTTTTTGCATATATTTTTCTGTCTTTTAAAAATAGCATTAATAACTAAAACTCCAGACTATCCGCATTCAACAGAAAATACTTCATCCCCATGATTACAAATCCTTCCTCGTTTCTCCAGGGCTTTTTTGTACCGTTTACTATAACGATTTTCTTAAACGAATCCGGTATATTTCTCAGGGAATTGAATTCCTGGGTCTGCTTTTCCTCCGAAGTCATATCATATGCTACCTGGATATAATATCTCTGGCTGCCCTGATTTACGACAAAATCGACTTCCAGTTGTTTGTGCACTCGCTTTCCTTCATTATTTTTTGCAGATATCTCCACAATACCGACATCCACATTATATCCTCTCACAAGGAGTTCATTATATACGATGTTCTCCATAATGTGTGTGGGCTCCTGCTGCCGAAAATTCAGTCTGGCATTTCTAAGTCCCAGATCGGTAAAATAATATTTCAGATTTGCTCCCACATACTTTCTGCCTTTAATGTCATATCTTTCGGCTTTTGAGATCAAAAAGGCCTCCGCCAGATAATCAATATGATTAGTGATCGTTTTATTAGTATAATTAATACCCCGTTCACTTTTGAAAGTGTTCGATATTCTGGTGGGATTTGTGGGCGTTCCGATGGCAGATGCAAGAATATCCACCAGTGTTCCGATCTCATCAACATTCTGGAGTTTATTTCGCTCCACCACATCCCTGAGATAGACATTGGTAAAAATATTCTTTAAATATTCCGCCTTCTGTCTTTCCGTGGAAAACTGAACCACCTGAGGAAGTCCTCCGTAGATCATATACTCATCCCAGGCATCATCATAGTCCCCGTCATAAGCGGCATAAAATTCAGCAAAGGACAACGGATATATTCTGATTTCATCGCCTCTGCCTCTGAATTCAGTTACAATATCACTGGACAAAAACTTTGAATTACTTCCGGTCACATATACATCTATATTGCTTATGCGGAGCAGACTGTTCAGTACTTCTTCGAACCGGGGCATAAACTGTACTTCATCCAACAGTAAATAATACTTCTGCTCATCCTTCATGGCATCTTTTATATACTGATAGCATTTCTTAGGATCCCGCAGTTCCTCATTCTCAATGCCATCCAAAGCGATCTCAATGATATGCTCATCGTCCACACCATTTTCCAGCAAATATTTCTTAAACAATACAAAAAGCAGAAAGGATTTTCCACAACGCCGAATTCCTGTGATAATCTTGATCATTCCATTATCTTTTCTGAGTTTTAGTTGTTCCAGATACCCATCTCGTCTGATTTCCACAATATCACTCCTATTTTTTATGCATTTGCACTTTTTATAGTAATGCTATTTTAGCATCAAATTTATGCCAGTTCAATATCCATTCCTATTTTTTGTACACTTGCACTTTTTTTAGTAATGAAATGTGTCAAAAAATTCCACAAGTCTCACCGACCTGTGGAATTCTATCCTTCATAACTCTATTCTCTTAGATGCCCTTCATATAAAAGCTGAACTCCATCTTCCCCCCGGCATCCAGCAAAAATTCCTCATGGGTCAGGGCTCCCCAGCTGTTGTCACCGCCGACGCCCATCTGCTGCAACGCCGCGCGGATCACAGTGTAATGTACCTCAGGCAGTTCATACGAATGCATGGCGTTTTCCATCTCATGAGGGGTATAAGGCAGCGCGGAAAAATGCATTTTATCTCCGGCAAGCAGCAGTCCTCTGCCCAGTGCATCCGTCACCTTTGCATAGCGGACTTCCGTCTTGTTGCCGCACTCTTGGGGTACCATGTAACGGGACATATTGTCGCTTACAAGGTTTTTATACAGGCCAAGCTTTGCACCACGCATTCTGTCCACATAGGTCTCTTCCGGTCCGTTGCCGTACCATTCCACGTGGTCATAGTCCGCATCCACCTTGAACATCATGCCGAATTCCGGCATATCTCCCAGCTCTTTCACAGGATCATAAGACAGCGTAGTCTTCACCGTGCCGTCTCCGTATACTTCATACGTCACATCACAAAACGCTGCCGGTCTCGTCGGCAGACTGTAATGATAAGTGACGATCACACGATCAGCTTCTTCTATTACCTCCGGATTCGGTTCCGGTGCACCGTGGGTGCTCAGATACATGCTGGCCAGCTTCCACTGTCCGTAACGTGCCATCATATCATTGCCGCAGTCATTGTCAATCGGTGCTCTCCAGAAGTTGGGCTTCGGCATAGTTTGAAGCAGTTCTTTTCCACCATAGCGATAGGAAGTCAGTCCGCCCATATTATAGGAAAACAGCACTTCGAACTCTTCACCGCGGACGCCCAGATTATAGTTACCGTGGATCACCGTAAACGGCTTCTTCACTGCGATCGGACAGTCTGCAAAAACTGTTGCGCATTCTTTCCGGAAAATGCCCTGTCCGAAAGCCACCTCATGTCCGGCTTTTGCCCACAAAGTATCTTTTTTCAACCGGAAAGAAACGGTAACAGCATATTCTCCGGGAGCTGCAGGCAGCTTTACAGGAGAAGGCAGCTTCACACTGGTCAACGGTTCCACATCCGTCACTAAGGACTGTTCGCTCACTTTCTGCCCGTTCTTTTCCACCAGGATCTCACAGGCATAGCTTCCGGTGCTGACAAACAGATTCTTGTTATGAATGGTAATCGTATCCTCTTCCACTTCCACCGTGATATTCTGGTAATTGTACTTCACTTCCTGCATCTTCGGGGAAGGAGTGCGGTCGCCGCCGTAGACGATGCCGTTGCCGCTGAAATTATAGTCCGTAGGACGTTCACCGAAGTCTCCGCCGTAAGCCTGGTATTCTTTGCCGTAGCGGTCTTTTCTCGTAATGGACTGATCCACGTAATCCCAGATAAATCCGCCCTGATACAGCGGTTCTCGGTCCGTCAGATCGGTGTACTTAAACATCGCGCCGCAGGAGTTGCCCATGGCATGCGTATACTCACAGCAGATAAACGGCTTGCTGCGATTCGTTTTCAGCCACTCTTCGATCTCTGCCGCCGGTGTATACATCTGGCTCTCCATATCGCTGGTTGCCGGATAGCTTCTGTCATGGAAGATGCCTTCATAATTCACCAGTCTTCCCGGATCCTCTGTACGGAAAAGCTGTGACATATCATAAATATTTTTACCACCGTAGGATTCGTTTCCGCAAGACCAGATCAGGATGCAGGGATGATTTTTATCCCTCTGATACATGGAATTAGCGCGATCCAGCATAATATCATGCCACTCCGGTTTATTCTCCGGTACCGGTGTCGCCAGTTCTGCCTTGCCTCGGATCATAGGATCCCAGGAACCGTGAGATTCCAGATTACACTCATCGATCAGATACAGTCCCAGTTCATCACACAGCGGATACAGTCTGGAATCATTGGGATAATGACAGGTTCTGACTGCATTGATATTGTGCTGCTTCATGGTGATCAGATCCTGACGCAGTTCCTCTTCCCGGAGAACTCTGCCGGACAGCGAACTGAATTCATGGCGGTTCACGCCCTTAAACACGATCCGCCTGCCGTTTAACAGCATCAGAGAATCCTTTAATTCAAAACGACGGAATCCGATTTTCTGATGTATAGTCTCCTGCGCCTCACCGTTTTCGTTCAGCACGCGCAGCGTCAGTTCATACAGATTCGGCACTTCCGCACTCCACAGCTTCGGCTTGTCCACAGCCATCTCAAAATGTGCGGTTTCTTCCACATCTGCCGTCAGTTCGCCTACAACGCTTCCGTCAGCGTCTGTCAGCATTCCCTGCAGCCTTCCTCTTCCCTGCAGCTTCAGGTTAAGCACCAGTGTTCCTTCCGTAAAGCTGTCATCCAGCAGGGTCTGCACTTTCAGATCCCATACATGCACCTTCGGCACCGTGTACAGATACACTTCCCTGAAAATACCGGAAAACCGGAAGAAATCCTGATCCTCGCAAAAGCTTCCGCCGCACCATTTGAATACCAGCACAGCCAGCTTATTTTCCCCTTCCTTTACATAGGGGGTCAGGTCGAATTCGGAAGGGGTAAACGTATCCTCACTGTAACCCACGTAAGTACCGTTCATCCACAAGGCAAAAGCGCTTTCCACACCCTGGAAGGAAATATACAACGGCTTATCTTCCCATCCTTCGGGTAAGGTAAAATATTTTACATACTGTCCCACCGGATTGAAACGCTCCGGGATCTCTCCGGGCTTCACCTCTTCCCTGCCATCCCAGGGATACTGCAGGTTCACATACTGCGGAATGTCGTAGCCTTCCATCTGGATATGGGCAGGCACACGGATATCTGCCCAGCACTTGCAATCGTAATCCGCCGCCTCAAAACCATGCGCGGACACTTTGTAATTCGGTGCATACGCAAACTTCCACAGGCCGTTCAGGGAACATTTCGGAATGTCACTTTTGTGATCAGAATGTGCCGGGAGTCTGTTTTCCTGAAAAAATGTAGGATCTTTTACTTTGGTGTAGTCAAATGTACTCATTCATACCTCTTTCCAATGAGCTTACCTGCTCATCCTATTTTCCTGCAACAGGATGCCTTTCGGCGGCTAAGACCGGTATCGGGGTAAATATGGCCATGTGCCAAAGGGAGTATGGACACATGGCCTTACAAAATTTACGCTGTTATTATACTTCCGTACCGCGCCTTGCGGAATGTATTTTTTACATATCTTGCTGTATTATTTTATACTTTTCCTGCTTTATCACTTCTGCTCTGTGAGCGTTTTTCAAAAATCCGAGCAGGCATGTGTAATGTGCACCATTGCCCGGCTTACAATTCTTCCACGCACTTAATCAGCGCATCCACGTTCTCTTCCTTCGTTGCCCAGCTGGTACAGAAGCGCACGCAGCTGTGCGTCTCATCGATCCGCTGGTCATAGCTGTACTCGAACTGTTCCGCGATTTTTGCAAGATGCGCATCCGGCAGAATCACGAAGATCTGGTTCGTCCGGTTCGGTGCCAGATATGTGTATCCTTTTGCCGTAAATACCGCACGCAGCTTCTCTGCCATAGCAATCGCATGTGCGGAAATCTCCTGATAGAGATCATCTGTGAACAGCGCATCAAACTGCAGTCCCAGAAGTCTCCCCTTCGCCAGCATGCCGCCGTTTTGCTTGATGATATAACGGAAATCCTGTTTGAGCTCCGCATTGCTGATTACAACAGCTTCTCCGAATAATGCGCCCACCTTGGTGCCTCCGATGTAAAACACATCACAGAGTGCCGCGATATCCTGCAAAGTCAGGTCATTATCCGGCGCTGCCAGTCCGTAACCCAGTCTGGCACCGTCTAAAAACAGATACAGACCATACTTACGGCAGGTTTCTGAAAGAGCGGTTAGTTCTGCTTTGCTGTAGATGGTTCCGACTTCTGTAGGATTGGAGATATATACCATTTTCGGCTGCACCATATGCTCAAAGCTGTCGTTATGAATATGTGCTTCATAAGCCTCCGTAACCTGCGCTGCCGTAATCTTGCCGTCAGAACTCGGTAAGCCAAGTACCTTATGTCCGCAGGCTTCCACCGCACCGGTCTCATGGACATTGATGTGTCCGGTCGTCGCGCAGAGTACTCCCTGATGTTTGCGCAGTGCCGCATTGATCACGGTCACGTTCGTCTGGGTACCGCCTACCAGGAAATGCACCGCCAGGCTGTCATCTCCGCAAGCCTTACGGATCTTTGCTCTGGCCGCCTCACAATATTTGTCCTCCCCATAGCCGGGTGTCTGCTCCATATTGGTCTGCATCAGGCGCTCCAGCACTTTGGGATGGGCTCCTTCATTATAATCACACTGAAATAGTATTTTCTCACTCATAATTTTCTCTCATTCACAACGCATTTCTTATCCTTGCGCTGCATCCTTTCTAATGCTCTGTTCCGATACAATCGTCGATATTTTCTCCCGGCATCCACATTTCCTTGCAAACATAGAGTAACTTGCCTCGATTGCCATTTTGTAATCATGCCTTTTGGAACCCATTTCCTCAGTCTTTCGTCTCCAGCACCTTCACCAGATACTCCCATACTCTCTTCGTGGAAGAAATACTTAAGGTCTCCTCTGTGGTATGAATGTCCTTCATATCAGGTCCTAACGATACGCAATCCAGGTCTGAAATCTTGCTGCCAAGCAGTCCGCACTCCAGTCCCGCATGAATTGCCTCTACCTTCGGCTCCGCACCGTACATTTTTGTATACAGCTTCACCATTTTTTCCCGCAGAGGAGAATGCACACGATACTTCCAGCCGGGATAGTCTCCGGTCACTTCGTAACTGCCGCCTGTCAGTTCCACTAAAGCTGCCAGTTTTGCGATCAGGTTGTCCTTCTCGCTCTCCACGCTGCTTCGCACGGAATATTCTGCTTTTAAAAGCTCTACGTCTGCCTTCAGGATGCCCAGATTCAGGGAAGTCTGCACCAATCCCGGCATATCCGCGCTCATAGCCTGTACACCGTTGGGCGTTGCCTGTAAAAAGGCTGCCACACGCTTTACTTCTTCCGGTGCCGCACAGGTCACTTTTTCCGGTGCTTGAGAAATCTTTTTCGCTGTTACCTTGACTCCGGGATCCTTGGTAGACAGCTCGTCTGCCACTTCTGCTGCCAGTGCTGTCACCTGTTCTTCCAGTTTATCGGCATCTTTCTCCGCCACAACGACGACCGCCTTGGTCTGTCTGGGGATCGCATTGTCTGCCAGTCCGCCCTCTGCGGATATCAGCCCCACTTCCATACTGCCCGCCAGATTCCACAGCAGTCTTCCCATAAGGCAGTTAGAATTGCCTCTCTCCTTATGAATCTCTCCGCCGGAATGACCGCCCAGAAGGCCGGAGACCTCCAGTTCATAGCATACTCCGGTAAGTTCCTGCTTTTTCATCGGAAAACGGCAGTTCACTCTCGCACCGCCGGCGCAGCTGGTCAGGAAAATACCCTCATCCTCAGAGTCCAGATTGATCATCCGGTGTCCCTGCAGCATAGACAGGTCGATTTCTCTGGCGCCGTCCATACCGACTTCCTCATCCACCGTGATGATCACTTCCAGACGGGGATGCTTGATTTCTTCGGAGTCCAACAGAGCCAGTGCGTATGCTACAGCGATGCCGTCATCTCCGCCGAGGCTGGTACCCTCTGCGTAGATATTGTCTCCGTCGATGCCGATTTTCAGTCCTTCCGTCTTCATATCCATGGTGCACTCCGGTGTCTGCACCGCTACCATGTCCATGTGTCCCTGCAGGATCACCACCGGTTCGTTCTCATATCCGGGCGTCGCATCCTTGACAAGGATCACATTTTTCATGGCATCCTGTATATAGAAGAGATTGTGTGCTTTTGCAAAATCTACCAGAAAATCACTGATCTGATCCACATTTCCGGATCCGTGAGGGATCCTCGTGATCTCTTCAAAATAGTAAAATACTTTCTGCGGTTCTAAATTCGATAAAACAGCCATTTTCATTTCCTCATTTCTGTTCTTGTTTTGATACGGTTTGCTTACAGATCGTCCTTCGCAATCTTAAATTTCGTAACGATCTGTGCAATCCCAGTATAAGTATTTGCTATTTTTCTGTCAAGAATAGAAAAAGGCAGACGGATTATGCATAATGATACTGCTTCCTCTTCGTAATCAAAAACCCAATCGTCACAAACAGTGCCAAAAATTCCGCCACCACGATAGACAGCCACACACCGGTGATGCCGATCAGTCCCGGCAGGATCAGTACGATAATGATCTGGAACACAAAGGTACGCAGAAAAGAGATTGTCGCGGATACCGCTCCGTTATTCAGTGCCGTGAAGAAAGAAGAGCCCCAGACATTCATGCCTCTCACAAGGAATGCGATAGCGTAGATCCGAAATCCCCATGTCGTCATCTCCAGCAATTCCTGATCATAGCTTGCAAAAATCTTCACCAACGGTCCTGCCAGGATCTGGGATGCCGTAAGTAATATCACACCGCAGGCCGAGATGATGACCAGGCTCTTTCTGCATAGATTTTTCAATTCCGCATGATTTCCCGCACCGTAATGGAAGCTTACGATAGGCGCAGATCCCAGAGAATAACCGAGATACAAGGTCATGAAGATAATGTCCACATACATAATGATACCGTATGCCGCCACACCGTTTTCTCCTGCGGCTTCCATCAGCTGAAAGTTATAGAGCACACTGACAATGGACGTAGACAGATTCGTCACCAGTTCGGAAGAACCGTTCATGCAGGTCTGCCAGATGACTTTCCCGTGCCACTTTGTCTTGCCCAGTCGCAACAGGCTGCTGTTTTCCCGGGCAAAATAGATCACCGGGATCAGTCCTCCGACTGCTTGTCCCGCCGCGGTGGCCAGTGCCGCTCCTGCCAGTCCCAGGGGGAATACCACGATCAGCACATAATCCAGTACCGCATTCGTCAATCCGGCCAGCACATTGATCTTCAGGCTGAGTGTCGGTTTCTCCGCCGCTATGAAAAAGCTCTGGAACAAATACTGCATGACAAATGCCGGTGTAGATAAAAAAAGAATCCGGGAATACCGCACACAATCCGCCTCCAAATCTCCGTTTGCTCCCAGTGCCAGTGCAATCTGCGGTGCAAATGCATAACAGATCAGTCCAAGGCCAACAGACGCAGCCAGTGTCACGTATACGATCAGGGAAAAATATGCATTCGCCAGCTCCTTTTTCCCCTCTCCTAAAGTCATGGATACCACGGCGCTTCCGCCGGTACCTGCCATAAATCCAATCGTTCCCACGCCCATCAGCACCGGCATCACCAGATTCAGGGCAGCAAAAGGTGTCTTTCCTACGAAGTTAGACACAAAAAATCCGTCTACAATACTATAGATTGAAGTACATAACAACATTAAAATGGACGGTGCCACGAAACGCAGCAGCCGTTTATAGTCAAAATGATCTGATAATTGTATTTTCATAACACTCTCTTTCTGTTTAATATTCTGTTTCTCACCGGTCACGGCAATTCGATTTGCAAAACATACCCATCCGGACTAATCTATTGGGGATTCTTGATATTTGCAACTTCCTCCCGGAACAGTTCCGTCTGCCTTTTCATGATCTGCAGGAATTGTTCCATTTCCTGTTCCCCTAACCTTTCCGCTGACCGCACTTCGGCATCTATCAGGGGATCCACGATCTGCTCCACCAGCTTTACTCCTTTTTCCGTCAGGTAGATTTTCTTATTCTTACGGTTGCCTTCCTCTGCACGAAGTGTGAGCAGACCGTCCTCTTCCATATGTTTCAGAGCGGAATTCACCGTCTGGGGCGTGTAAAACCAATAGTTGCAGATCTCCCGCTGGGTGAAAGTCTCTCCTTCCCTCTCCCGGATGCAATAGAGGATCCAGAAAGCGGTCTCCGACAGGTTACAGTTCTTGGCATATACTCGATAAATATCATCCGATTCCTTAATTAATTGATTATATAAAACCATTTGGATCATGGCTTTTCTTCTTTGGTCATCCATAAGTTATCCGTCTCCTTTTCAGTACATTTTATCCGATATCGGACGTTTTTGTATTATAATCCGAAATCGGATTATTGTCAACTTTTCATTGTGTCTTCCCATGCATCGTTGTATAATAACTTCAGCATCAGTTCCGGGAGGAGTGCGGTACGCCCGTATCGCCAGTGTCTAGGTTCACCTTATTGAATATCCCGTAGAACACTCGGCGGCTGATGCTATTCTAAAACTTTCTGTATATCTTTTATATTTATTATGTTACCCCAAGACACTATTATTTTATATTTATACAAGGAGGGTTTATTATGAACAAACTTTTTTATCCGGCACTTTTTCATAAGGCCGACGAAGGGGGCTTTTGGGTTTCGTTTCCCGACTTTCCGGAATGTCTGACACAAGGAGAGAACATGTGGAACGCCTACAAAATGGCACGCGATGCTGTTAAACTTGCTATAATATCGCGTTTGGAAAACGGTGAACCATTGCCTGCGTCCACCGATACACGCATATTTACTTTAGATACTATCAGGTTATATGTAGATATTACTTTGGAATCTACATGATTTAAATCTGTGTAACACATTTTGTTTCTATAAACTTAATATTATTAACAGCTTGACTTTTAGTATCATATACGATACTATTCAAGTATAAAAAGAGGTTTTATGAGTACAATAGAAAAAAGGTTAAAAAAATTCTACAGAAAACCCATTCCGAACGATATTACATTTGATGATGTCAGGGTTCTTGCTTCTTATTTTGGATGCGAAATTGTAACCGGCGGTAATCACAGCCAAAAAGTTGTTCACAAGCCATCCGGTACTGTAATCCCGATTCCTATGCATGGCAACTGTATCGGCGAAGCATATGTGAAAGAGCTCAAAAATCTTTTCGATCAGATTAAAGGAGAATAGGTATGAAATACGAATTTGAAGTCTATCAAATGGAAGTTGAAGATCACTTATTCTGGGTGGCAAAAAGCAAACGCTTAAAAGGCTGTGTTGGTCAAGGTGAAACAACCGCCGAAGCTATCAGTGAATTAGAAGGAAACGAAATTGAATGGTTGGAAACTGCCAAACAATGCGGCATTCCTATTCCCGATATATTTGTAAGAACAGATGCACCGCAATATAGTGGAAAAATTTCTCTACGTTTCTCTCCTTTCGTTCACGAACAAGCTTCCGAACTTGCAAAGAAACAAGGCATCAGCCTTAATCAGTATATTAACGATGCAATCGTATACTACAACAGCATGTTGATCGAAAGAAATGCCAGTAATTCAAAAGATACTAAAAGTATTGATAAAACATCTAATTCAATCATACAGTTCGGTCAATCTTAATACTATTGCTTCAAAAAGTATGATTTAAAAATTAGGACTAGAAAAAAGGAAGAAGATAGGTTATAATACTTTATGTTCTTTGCAGATATGGTTCATCGGTAGAACGCTAGCTTCCCAAGCTGGAAAGGCGGGTTCGATTCCCGTTATCTGCTTCGTGCATTTGCTACAAAAAGCGTGAAAGTCGGTATCCTATTGACTTTCACGCTTTTTCAGATTACATATTTTCACAATAGTGTTGTTGCTTTTACTTATTCACTTATCCAGTACTCCCAGCCACTTCAATGCGTTCCAGATGCCGTCTTTATCCACGTCCGTGGTGATATAATCTGCCGCTTCCAGCACCTGTTTACTGGAATTACCCATAGCAATGCTGGTGTGGGCACACTGTAACATCGGCAGATCGTTATTGCTATCCCCGATAGCTGCTGTATCTTCCATCGGAATGTTCAGATATTCTGTAATATAATGGATTGCCGTTGCCTTGGAATATCCTTTTGGGACAATCTCGTAAAATCCTTGTTCTCTGTCAATAAAATCCAGTATTTCCGACAGGTCTTGCTTCATTCCGTCCATTCCCACCGGTGTCTCTGCATAGGCGTATAATTTATCGTAATTACCCGGTGCATTGGCATAGCGATCGTATTTTCTGTTTTCAATCTCACGTGCCATATGACGGAAAGTCTCGGTAAATACTTCTTCTCCTCTGGGCGCATAGTCTTCCCTGCTGCCTTCCAGGACGGCATCCACATGATATTTTTTCATAGCAGCCAGAATCGCCTTAGACTCCTCCATGGAAAATGTCTTGTGCATCAGCTGTTTTCCATGATATTCGATCTCCGTTCCGCATCCCAATAACAATCCGTCGAATTCCACCTGCCCGGTGAGATTTTCTCCTACCAGTCGTTTCGTACGCCCGGTGTTGATCATGCAGATATGACCATTGGCTCTGGCGATGCGGATAGCTTCCTTCGTGCTCTCCGACATCAATTCACTTCCTCCGCATATTAAGGTTCCGTCAATGTCAAAAAATATGATCTTCATCTCAGATTCTTAAGCTCCTCTACCAGATCCAGATCGGATTTCTGTACCTTCAGATTCGTGGACACAGACTCTTCTCCGGGTCTTGTGATCGTGATCTCTATGATCGTTCCTTCCGTGATTGCTCCACCCATAAAAAATCTGCTTACGAAAGCGGCAAATTTCGGATGATTGCTCTCGAAGGTATTCTTCGCATTCATCAGTTTCATCATCATTCCGGGATTTATCATTCTTCTCCTCCTGTTACAAAAAGAAAGGCTGTCCGCACTATCCGAAAACAGTGTGTCCAGCCTTAACAGTTGCTTTTATTTACGCGATCTTGGACTTAGCCAGCTCTGCAAGGGTCTTGAAACCTTCTGCATCGTTAACTGCCAGGTCTGCCAGCATCTTTCTGTTCATATCAACGCCTGCAAGCTTCAGACCGTACATGAACTTGCTGTAAGATAAACCGTTCATTCTGGCTGCTGCATTGATACGAGCGATCCACAGCTGTCTGAACTGACGCTTTCTCTCTTTTCTACCTGCATAAGAGCTGGTCAGAGCTCTCATAACAGACTGCTTAGCTACTCTGTACTGCTTGCTTCTTGCGCCTCTGTAGCCCTTTGCAAGCTTTAATACTCTATTGTGTTTCTTCTTGGCATTTAAGCCACCTTTAATTCTTGCCATGTCTTATTTCCTCCTCGCCTGAATTATAAATAAGGTAAAATCTTCTTCATATTCTTAACATTAGTTGCATCCGTAATTGCAGGCTTTCTCAGATTACGTTTTCTCTTGGTAGACTTCTTGGTTAAGATATGGCTCTTGTAAGCTTTAGATCTCTTTAACTTACCGGTTCCTGTTGCTTTAAAGCGCTTAGCTGCTGCTCTGCTTGTCTTCATTTTGGGCATAACGAGTTCCTCCTAAACTTTACTTAATCTATCGTGCCGGAATCCGACACTTTTTAACTGTACGAATTAACGTTTCTCAGTTAAAAACATGGTCATGCTTCTGCCTTCTACCTTGGGAGCTTTTTCCACTACCGCAATATCGGACAGGCTCTGTGCGATATCATCTAAGATATGCTTGCTGTTGTTCATGTGCGCCATCTCTCTGCCGCGGAATCTCAGGGTGATCTTCACTCTGTCTCCCTTGGTCAGGAACTTTCTGGCTGCAGCGGTCTTAGTATTCAGATCGTTGGTATCGATATTGGGGGAAAGTCTGATTTCCTTGATATCGATCACTTTCTGCTTCTTCTTTGCTTCCTTCTCTTTTCTCACCTGCTCGTATTTGTACTTACCGTAATCCACGATCTTACAAACAGGAGGCTTTGCCGTAGGAGCAATCTTTACCAGGTCAAGTCCTGCTTCCTCTGCCATCTTCAGGGCATCTCTGGAAGAAACGATTCCTAGCTGTTCACCGTCTTCTCCAATCAGTCGTACTTCTTTGTCTCTGATCTGTTCATTAATCATTAAATCGCTAATGGTTGTGTACCTCCATAAGAAAATGTGTTAAACATAAAAAAAGCAGATAGCATAACTATCCACCTGTTCCCTTCACGGACTGCCCTCGTTCAAACGAGTTCTCTGTCTATGAAAATATCTGAACGCTTACCAGCCTGCGCCGTAAGGTGAGAGTGGATACTCTGCTTGTTGTGTCGTGTTCTTCACACGCTTAAATAGAATATCACGGAGTTTTCCGGATGTCAACCCCGTTTTTAATTATTTTGTAACTATTTATAGCTTTATTCCCGAAATCGCATCTTTCATACATTGTTTTTGCTCATGGATGCTATGTATCGGCGGTCTCCCGCCGACCTTTTCCATGCACTATTATCTGCATTTTCGTTGTTTTTGTCAAGTCGTAGCAGTTTGCATGTTTTCTGTATCTGTTTTCCAGCCGTTATTTTTCAGAGAACGTAGCGCATGCCGTCTCCTTGCAGTCACAGGCACCGCACCCCTTGATATCCACATGCTCCGCCACACACTTGTAATTGCTGTTATGAACGCATTTTACAGCCTCACAGTCGATGCTGATCGTCTTGCTGGGGTGTGCAATCGAACTGGTAAAAGAATCCGCTCCTTCTCTCTTGTGGTCAAAGCTTTCGCAGCAGGTGTCATCACAATTGCAGGCATGTTTTCCTGCCACCATGATATCTCCTTTACTGCACAGGCAATCCTTATTATAGGTACAACTTTCTACGACACATTTCAAATCTGCCATATTTCCCTCACCTTCTGCCGCAGCCGGCGGCCCTCATTCTTCGTCACAAATCAGTTTGTAACCGGACAAAAACTACATTTACAAAAAAAGACACGCGGCAAAAGAGCAGGCGCAGTCCCACCACGCGTCATCCTTATTTTGTGCGGTGTGTGGAAAAATATACATACTACTGGATTTTTATTTATGAATATGATATATTCTTATTGTTAGTTGTAACTAACTATTTTATTCTTTAATTTTTTTATTAATTACACAAACATATCCATATCTTTGTAACAGCTTATATTTTTTTCTGAAATCAATGGTTCCACTACAGTTCAACCTGATTTTGGAGAAAAATCAAGTGTTGCGATCCGGATTGTTATTCATTTTACTACTTCCAGGAGGAAAATTTACAATGACATCAGAAGAGTATAAAGCATTATCCGTAAAAGAATTCACCGAGGCAGCCAAAATCTATGACAGCGGTCATTCCGGTGTCTATGAGATGTGTAAGGACGACTATCCGTTTTTATTGGAAGAATTAGAAAAAGAGTCCTTCGATTCCGTACTGGACTGCGGCTGCGGTACCGGTCCGGCAATCGAATTATTGCACGAAAAATATCCCGAAAAGCATTTCACCGGTCTGGATCTGACACCGGAGATGATCCATGTGGCACAGGAGAAAAATCTGTCTAATACCACATTCGTCGTCGGAGACTGTGAGAACATCCCTTTCCCGGAAAATACTTTTGACGCGATCATCTCTTCCAACAGCTTCCACCATTATCCGAATCCACAGGACTTTTTCAATAGTGCTTACCGGGTTCTGAAAAAGGGCGGACGTCTGATTCTGAGAGATTATACCTCCAAATCATCCCTGCTGTTGTGGCTGTGTAATCATATCGAAATGCCGCTCGCACACTTGTGCGGTCACGGTGATGTCCGTATGTATTCCGGCGCGGAATTCAGAAAATTTGCGGAAAACGCAGGTTTTGAGGTCGTTTCTTTTGAAGCACAGGCTAAAATGCGTGCCCATCTCGTGGCACGGAAATAACTTCAACTCGTCGTTCACTCCCTGCCATCTCCCCGGCAATCGTAATGGGATTCGTTCTCGCGAAATCATAGCGACATGCAAAAACACCACCCCACTGGGAAAACGCATTTTAATCAATGCCGTTTTCCTTGCAGGGTGGTGCTTTTTCATTACTTACCCAGCTTCTTGGTAGTGATCTCATCCTTTAACATAGCCAGGAATTCATCCCTGGATACGGTAGTGGTATTCTGCTGACCATGCAGTCTGTAGCTTACGGTACCGTCCTGTGCTTCCTGTTTTCCTAAGATGATCAGGTAAGGAATCTTCTTCACCTGTGCTTCTCTTACACGATAGCCAAGCTTCTCTGCTCTCTCATCGATATCGACTCTGATATCATTATCTAACAGATAACCGTACAAATCATGTGCATAAGCATTCAGTTCTTCGTCGTCATTCTTAACAGGCAGGATCATAGCCTGTACGGGAGCCAGCCACAGCGGCAGGTTGCCCTTGGTCTCCTCGAGGATATAAGCCATGAATCTGTCCAGAGATCCGAGGATCGCTCTGTGCAAAACCACAGGAGTCTTCTTCTGACCATCCTTGTCTACATAGGTCAGATTGAACTTCGCGGGCAGGCAGAAATCCAGCTGGCAGGTAGACAATGTATACTCATTACCTACCGCAGGCTTTACGTTTACATCCAGCTTCGGTCCGTAGAATGCAGCCTCACCGATCTCCTCGGTATAATCAATACCCAGATCATCCAGAACTTTTCTCAGAGCATTCTCCGCATTGTTCCACATTTCGTCGTCATCGTGATATTTTACCTTATCCGCAGGATCTCTCAGGGACAGGACACATCTGTAATCGGTGATACCGAAATCCTTGTAAGTATTGAAGATCAGATCTACAACATTGGAGAACTCAGACTCGATCTGCTCCGGAGTTACGAACAGATGCGCATCGTTCTGGCAGAAATGTCTGCCTCTCTCGATACCCTTCAAGGTTCCGCTGGCTTCAAAACGGAAGTCATGTGCGATCTCACCGATACGGATGGGCAGATCCTTGTAGGAATGCTGCTGGTTAGCGTAGATCATCATATGATGAGGGCAGTTCATGGGGCGCAGTACGAAGGACTCTCCTTCTACTTCCATCGGAGGGAACATGTTCTCCTTGTAATGATCCCAGTGACCGGAAGTCTTGTACAGGTTTACGGTACCTACGCAGGGAGTCATTACATGCAGATACCCCAGTCTTCTCTCTTTATCCTTAATATAATTCTCCAGCTGCTGCCATACGGTATAACCCTTGGGAAGGAACATCGGCAGTCCGCGGCCTACCAGATCATCGGTCATGAACAGTTCCATCTCTTTGCCGATCTTTCTGTGGTCACGCTCTTTTGCCTCTTCCAGCTCTTTCAGATGTGCTTCCAACTCTTCTGCGGTAGGGAAACATACACCGTAGATACGCTGCATCACATGATTGCTTGCATCCCCCTTCCAGTATACGCCGGAATGTTTTACCAGTTTGAAGTTCTTGCACAGCTTGGTATTGTCCACGTGAGGTCCGCGGCACAGATCGGTGAAATCACCCTGATCGTAAACGGTGATGTTGCCGTCTTCCAGACCACTGATCAGATCCAGCTTGTACATATCGTCTTTGAACATTTCCATGGCTTCTGCCTTGGAAACTTCTCTTCTGTAGATTTTCTTGCCTTCCTTACAGATCTTCTTCATCTCTTTTTCGATGGCAGCGATGACTTCGTCATTGACTACATCATTGCCCAGATCGATATCGTAATAGAATCCTTCCTTTACGACAGGTCCTACCCAGAATTTTGCATTCGGATAGAGATGCTTTACTGCCTGTGCCATAACATGGGCGCAGGAATGATTCAGTGTTGAAAGTCTTTCGTCTTCCTTAAAATTAACCATTTTCGCTCTCCTTTTTGTTTTACATTAAAAAAGTCCCTTGCAACGATCTGCAAGGGACGTATCACACGCGGTTCCACCCTGATTGCAATTATTTTAAAAATAACTGCCACTCATTTACTCGTAACGGGAGCTGCCGGGCTGTATTAAAGCCACTCGGAGATGGTCTTCGTCCGCATCCGGCAAAACCGCTCACACCACTTGCCGTTTTACCGGACAAGGCGGTTCTCTCTGGTACCATTACTGCTTCCTACTCTTCTCTTCAACGTTTTCATTGATTTCATCTGTTGCTTTAGGACTTATGTTGTTATCATAGACCTTTTTACTTCAAATGTAAAGGGGAAATTATGCCTCCATCGCCTGTGTGATATAATTTTCCACATTTTCTCTTGGCATATTCAGAGATACTGCCAGTTCTCCGTATAAGTGATCCCCGGCGATCCGGAAGTACCTTGCATCAACGGCAGTCTCCTTACGGCCTGCTTCCTCACGCTTCTTTTTTCTCAAATATATCGTCTTGATGATCCGGACCAGATCTCCGCAGTCACTTGTTTTCAGGCAATTTTTATATTCCTGCTCCAGCAGTTTATCATTGGCAATCGTAATCAGCGGGATCTGGGGAATACTCCGGATCAGGTGTTCCGCCTCCTCATGCGCGAGTACCTTCCGCATAGAGCTTTCCGCCTTATCCACCGGGATATATACAGTGCCGGAAGAGCTGTACAACGGTTTTAAAATATAATACTCTCTTTCCTTATCAATTCCCGAAATATCCAGTGTCGTGATCTCTCCTACCTCACAGACTCCTTTACTGCCACATACTACACGTTCGCCCTTCTGAAACACCTTACCCTTCCTTTCCTCTGCCGGCCGCAGAAAACTGAAAAACACAATTTCCGTTTACTACCAATAGTATACCCATATTTTAACAGAAAAAACGCCGAAATGTCAGTCTCTTTCGGCGTTTCAATTCATTTTCGTGAATATTGCTCATAGGAATCCGGTAAGGTATTGTGCATTATTTCTGATAAGCGATGCGAGGATCTCCGTTTTCCAGGTAAATAATGCCTCTGCGTTCAAATCCGTTCTTCTCTAACAGGTGCTGCATGGTATGATTGTCAAAATGGGTATCTGCCCGCAGGTACTTCACTTTGCTCTGACAAAAGGCTACGCAGCGCGGAAACAACTCCTTCACTTCCCCGTCTCCTGCCAGCCGGTGAATCGTTCCGTACGGGGTCTCTCCTTCTCTAAAGCTGCCGTCTTCAATATAACCATAGGTAGGCTCTTCCTCCAGCAACAGCACAAATACACCGTGAATCCTGCCATCCTTTTTGAATACATAGAGCCGGTTCTTTTGAATGTCTTCTTTCAAGGTCTCCGGATCCGGATAAGCACCGTTCCACTGGTTCGGATTGCCACTCGATCTCATGTAGGCCTTTGCAATGTCATAGATTTCCAGGATTCTGGGCAAATCCTCTTCCCCGGCAGGTAAAATATTCTCGGTTGCCGCCTCTAAATCGGCTTTCTCATTCTGTTCTGTCATCCGTTTTTCTTCGACGCATTGGCTTTGTTCCACATGCTCGTAGGAATCTGCCACCTTATTTATTTCCACATTCATGATTTCTCTCACTGCCGCTTCCATCCGCTCCGCAAGCTGTCTGTGTCCTTTTTTCGTCAAGTGTACATGATCCACACTTGTCAGTTCACAGCCTCCTGCATCCAGAAATCCCACGCCTTCCCGCACTGCCAGAAATGCATATTCTCTCGCCAGTCCCCTTGTTGCCTTCACGCTTTCCGCATTAAAATCCTCATACGTAACGCCCTCTTCGATCGGCACCGGTGCAACTACCAGAATCCTCGGTCCTGCTGCTCCCCAACAGGGAACCGTTTTGGCGTCCTCCACCAGGATCTGCATTCCCAGTGCGATCTTCTTCGCATCCGTACCGAATTTGCTCTTGGCATCATTCGTTCCCAACATCAGGATCAACAGATCCAACGGCTCATGAGTATTCAGAAGCGCATGAAATACCGGCAGTAAGTTCACCGAGTCCATCGCCGGATCATCATACACACAGGTTCTGCCGCTCAAGCCCTCCTCTATGACCAGATACTCGTCCCCCAGTGCCTTCTGCAGCAGGCATGTCCAACGCTCTTCTTCATTATATCTGCTGCCGTGATCTGCACTCTCTGAAGGATCCGTGCACAATCCATGCGTATTGGAATCTCCGATACAAAGAATATGTTTTTTCATAAATCAGTATCTCCCGTAATCTGTCTGTTTTCTTCACTTAACTTCAAAAGAACAGGCTGCAATCCGCGGTCTGTCCACAACTCAGATATTCAGGCACGGGAAAAATACAACGACATCGTCTCCCTGGCATTCCGCATACACACCTTCCAGTTCCATATTTACATCGTCGACACCGTTTGCCTCAAAATACTGCGTCAGGTTCATCAGCATTTCCATATAGGAGTTCTCTCCTTTTACGATAATGCCAAGTCCCTTGTCAGGCTCCTGCGTATAAAGTGTAAGATCTGCTGTTTCTGCTACATATTTTTGCACTGCTTCTAATACGGTCATGGTCTTTTCCTCGCCTTTTTTTGCAAAAGCGGCCCATTGACTATGTCAAAGACCGCTTTTCAAATCAGTCATTTAGTTCTCTTCATTCATCTTCGCCAGCTTCGCTGCCTGGTCGGCTGCGATACATGCGTCAATGATTTCTTCGATATCACCGTTCATGATCTTATCCAGTTTATACAGGGTCAGACCGATACGATGGTCAGTTACACGTCCCTGGGGGAAGTTGTAGGTACGGATCTTCTCGGAACGGTCTCCGGTACCGATCTGGCTGCGGCGCATCTCTGCTTCCGCATCATGTCTCTGCTGCTGCTCGATATCATACAGCTTAGATTTCAGCAGAGCGAATGCCTTCGCCTTGTTCTGGATCTGGGACTTCTCGGTCTGGCTGTATACCACGATTCCGGAAGGATAGTGGGTCAGACGTACCGCGGAGTCAGTGGTGTTGACACACTGACCGCCGTTACCGGATGCTCTCATAACGTCGATACGGATATCCTTATCCTCAATAACGATATCAATATCATCATCTACTTCCGGCATCACCGCCACACTGATGGTAGAAGTATGGATACGTCCGCCGCTCTCGGTCTCCGGCACACGCTGTACACGGTGTACACCGCTCTCATACTTCATCTTGGAGTATGCACCCTGTCCACTGATGGTGAACTGCACTTCCTTCATACCGCCGATACCGATCTCATCCACGTTGATCAGTTCTACCTTCCAACGCTGTTTCTCGGCATAATGTACATACATACGATAAATCTCTGCCGCAAACAATGCAGCCTCATCGCCGCCGGCACCTGCACGGATTTCCACGATTACGTTCTTGTCATCGTTAGGATCCTTGGGCAGTAACAGAATCTTCAGCTCCTGCTCCAGCTCTTCCACACGCTTCTTGCTGTCATTCAGAGTTTCCTTGATCATGTCACGCATTTCTTCGTCTTTTTCCTCTTCCAGCATGGAAAGAGAATCCTCGATATCCTGCTTACACTTTTTGTACTCTGTATACGCATCCACGATAGGAGTCAGATCACTCTGTTCCTTCATCAGCTTGCGGAAACGCTCTTGATTATTGGTCACAGTGGGCTCATGCAATTCGCCCATGATTTCTTCAAATCGAATCAATAAATCTTCCAATTTGTCAAACATAGATTTTTCCTCTCAGATATAAGTTCGTAACAGCGCACTTCATAACTTCCTTGATTTCTTCTCAGACTGTTACATAAGTTCCATATACTACACGATCCAGACCGGCATAATCCTGTACCACCTGCACTTCACGGTATCCGTGCTGCCGCATCAGTTCTGACACTGCCTGTCCCTGATCATATCCTATTTCAAAAAATAACATGCCGCTGCTCACCAGATGTGATCCGGCATCTTCAATAATACGGCGGTAAAATTCCAATCCGTCCGCTGTTCCGTCCAAAGCCATACGTGGCTCATGATCACGTACCTCCGGCATCAGCCTGTCTACCTCTGCACTGGCAATGTACGGGGGATTCGATACAATGATCTCGAATTTTCCTTCTACGTTTTCAAACAGATCACTCTGTAGGAATCGCGCTCTGCCTGCTGTCTCATTTTCCGCAAAATCTAATGCCGCTTCTGCGTCACCCGATTCTGCTTCGAACGTTTTGTCTCCGTCGACTTTTGCTTCGGGCAATTTTATTTCCAAACTCACCGGCTTCGAAGGTTTTTCTCCCAGAATCCTCTGTGCATTCCGCTCTGCCACCTGCAACGCTTCCGCAGACAGATCCACGCCCAGCCCTTCACATCCGTTGCTGTAATGCAGCAGACTGATCAGAATGCAGCCTGATCCGGTACACATATCCAGCACACGCATACCGTCATGGAGTTCCTTCAGCGCTTCCTCCACCAGGATCTCGGTGTCCTGTCTGGGAATCAGCACATGCTCATTGACCGTAAATGTCAGTCCCATGAAATCCTGTTCGCCGGTCAGTTGCTGCAACGGAATATGCCCGGCACGCTTTTTGATCCAGTCCATGTATTTTTCTTCTGCTTCCACGGTTACCGGCTGCTCGCCGTGTACCAGCAGATCATTACGGTTCGTACCGCACACAGCTTCCAGCAAAAGTCTGGCATCCAATGCATCCTCTTCTATTCCTGCCTCATTAAGGATACGATAGCCTTTTTCATAGCATTCCCGATAAGTCATTGCTTCTAGTCCTCTGGTTCTGCCGGCTTATCGTCCTTCATCCAGCTCTCATCCACTTCATAGCCGAAGGTATCCTGCAGATATTTCTTCCAGTCAAATACAGCTTCCACGGAAGCGATGGCTACCTCTGCCATACTCTCATCCGGCTCCTTCGTGGTCATACGCTGGATCCACATACCGGGTGCGGACAGAATCTTAATGAAAATATTATCGGTGCGGCCTGCCAGACGGATGATCTCATAAGAGATTCCGGCTACCACCGGCATCAACAGGATACGTAAAATCACCTTTTCCGCCACATTGTCTACCTGAATAAAGAAGAACAATACGATACTTACCAGCATAACGAAGAAAATAAAGCTGGTACCGCAGCGCTTATGCAGCCTGGAACTGCGCATGACATTATGCACCGTAAGGGGTCTTCCTTTTTCGATACAGTTGATGCATTTATGCTCCGCGCCATGATACTGATACAGGCGGCGGATATCCTTCATGGCACTGATGCCCCATACATACAGAAGGAACAATGCAATACGGATCACACCTTCAATGATCGCCATCAGGGACCGGTTGCGGATAAAGTTCTCAAACAATGACGAAATAAAATACGGTAAAACAATAAAAATACCGACAGCCAATACCACGGAGATCACAGTCACGATTCCTGACAACAGCTTCTCTCCGTTACCGCCGCTCATCTTGTCCATTGCCTTGTCGAACTTTGTCTCTTTTCCGTCCTCTTCTTCATAGAAGCTTGCCGAATAGTTCAGCGCCTTCGTTCCCAGAATCAGAGAATCCAGGAAATTAAAGATACCGCGGATAAAAGGGAGCTCCTTGATCCGGCTTCCGTGTGCCAGCCCCTGATAAGTCTCCACTTCCACTTCGATCTCACCGTCCGGCTTACGGACAGCTACCGCATATTTCTCTTTATTTTTCATCATAACGCCTTCCAGCACGGCCTGTCCGCCGATACCGGAATAACGACTCTTTCTTCTAGCCATAAATATTCATCCTTATAAATACAGATTGTATGTCGCCCAAAGTCCCCACCGGGCCGATTCCCGTTTTCAAGACTCTGTATAATGAGCAAAAACGGTTGAGATAAGAATACCTCAACCGTTCTCTTGCAATCTCAATCTTATTTAACACCGTATTTCTTATTGAACTTATCAATACGGCCATCGGTTCTTGCAGACTTCTGCTGGCCAGTGTAGAATGAATGACACTTGGAGCAAACTTCTACATGAAGCTCGGGCTTGGTGGAGCCGGTTACAAATGTGTTGCCACAGTTGCAGGTTACAGTTGCCTGATAGTAAGCGGGATGGATTCCTTCTTTCATTTCTTTCACCTCTCTATAAAAATGTCGTGTATAAGTTCTTGTTCTCATCCTCACTGCTTATGGAACCACAAACAGCGGTATTATTGTACCATAAGAGT
>CAKRRS010000005.1 GCA_934394665.1 uncultured Acetatifactor sp.
ATCACACGGAGGTGACCATTATGACCATAGAACCGATTTCCAGTATCATGACAGTGCAGGCACAGAATACGGCCGCTGCCAAGAATGCAGCTACAAAAGTGACCACAGAGGAAAACGCCTCTGAATACAATCCTGCCAATGTAAAGCCAATAGACAAGATCGATCAGACGACTGCAGTCGTCGAGAATGCCCAGGGCAGAGAACAGAACAATGCTTCTGCCGATCCCAATGGAGAACAGCAACAGCCTGTGACCAACGAGCAGATCAAGAAGGCGGTAGAGAAGCTGAACAAGAGCATGATGTCTCATTCCGAAGCGGTCTTCGGCATCCATGAGGCAACCAACCGTGTAACCATCAAGATCATAGATAAGGATACCAAAAAAGTGATCAAGGAGCTTCCTCCCGAGAAGACCCTGGACATGATCGCCAAAGTGTGGGAGTTAGCCGGTATCCTGGTAGATGAGAAGAGATAAGTCAGGAGGAAACGATTATGGCAATGAGAATGTCCGGTCTGATGTCCGGTATGGATACAGAGAGCATTATTCAGGAACTGGTATCTGCCAAACAGACCAAAGTAGATGATGCGAAAAAGGCACAGACCAAACTGCAGTGGAAACAGGATGCATGGAAGGATCTGAACACCAAGCTGAAAAACCTGCAGTCAAAATATTTGAACAATATGCGGTTTGTCTCTTCCTACAGCAAGAGAACCACGAAAGTATCCAACAGCAGCGCTGTCAGCGTGATCACCGGAGAAAATGCGGTGAACGGTGTGCAGTCCCTGCAGATCAATCAGCTGGCGAAGACCGGTTATCTCACCGGTGCACAGATCAAGGGTACCGACGGCAAAGAACTGACCGCAGCTTCTAAGCTGGGCGATCTGGGTGTCACCGGAGAGAGCACCTTCAATATTACGGCAGGCACCAAGAGCGTGGATATCACAGTGAACCAGGATACCACCATCTCTGATGTGCTGAATAAATTAAAAGAGTCCGGAGTGAATGCAAGCTTTGATGCGAAGAACCAGAGATTCTTCGTCAGCGCATCCGCATCCGGTGCCGATCATGATTTTAGTATCACAGCGTCCGATGCCAAAGGCGATGCAGCACTTTCCGCACTGGGATTGAAAGTAGGACTGAGCGGTGACAAGGCGGATAAGGCGACACTGGCAAGATATCAGGAATATGCCGGATTCTATGTCAGCGGAGATAATGCGGCCACTCTTGCCAATATTGACAAAGACGGCAGAATCACCAAGGATCTCGATTCCCGTGTAAACAGCTATCTGGAGCAGTATAAGTCTTTGTTAACCACGAAAAGTGATGCACAGAAGAAAATCGATGAGATCAACGAAAAATATAAAGCTTCTTCGCTGGATACCGTAGAAAATTATGCAACCCGGCTGGAAGCAAAACAAAAAGCCAAAACAGAACTGGAAGATAAAATCAAAAACATGGAGGATGGCGCAGACAAGGATGCAGCCCGGAAGGAGCTGGATGCCCTGAACGAAGAGATGAAGACGCTGTCCGAACAGAAGACGGATGCGCAGAGTCTGGCAAGCGCTAAGAAGAGCATCGAAGAAGCAGATACCAAGATCGCAGATGTGCAGAAGTATATTAACGTAACGGAGAGCACGGACGCGGATGGCAAGACCACCTATACTGCCGAGGCTGCCGATACCCTGAAGGATCAGGTCAACAACAGCTATCTGGAGAAGGCAAAGTATGCTTCCGATGTGATCACATCGATCAATAACGGAACCTATCAGGCGACCGGTGCTACCAAAGTCAGCGGTCAGGATGCCAAGATCACGTTAAACGGAGCTGAGTTTACCGGCAATACCAACGTATTCGAGATCAACGGACTGACCTTCACCGCACTCAGCGAGACCAAGGACGGCGAAGAGGTCACCGTTACCACCGAGGATGATGTGGACGGTATCTATGACATGGTGAAGAACTTCCTGAAGGAGTACAATTCCATCATCAATGAGATGGACAAGCTGTACAATGCAGAGTCTGCCAAAGGATATGAACCGTTGACGGACGATGAGAAGGATGCCATGTCCGATTCCGAAGTAGAGAAATACGAGACCAAGATCAAGGATGCACTGCTTCGCAGAGACAGCAATCTGTCTACCATCAGCTCGGCACTGAAGAGCATTATGTCCGGCGGCGTGGATGTGAACGGTAAGACAATGTACCTGAGTGATCTCGGCATTGAGACACTGGGGTATTTTGAAGCACCGGATAATGAGAAGAATGCTTATCATATCGCAGGAGACCCGGATGATGCTAATACTTCTGGCAATTCCGATGTGCTCAAGAGCATGATCAGCAATGATCCCGGTACCGTAATCTCCTTCTTCTCTTCGCTATCCAAGAGTCTGTATTCCAAGATGAGCGATTTGTCCAAATCCGTAGACGGATATCGTTCGTATGGAAGCTTTTATGATGACAAGAAGATGACTTCGGATTATAATGATTACAAGACGAAGATCTCCGACCTGGAAGAGAAGCTGAACGACTACGAGGACAAATGGTATTCCAAGTTCTCAAAGATGGAGACAGCACTCGCGAAGCTGCAGAGCAATTCCAGCGCGGTGACAAGCTTGTTAGGAGGATCATGATATGGCGTTACCGAATGCCTATGCGCAGTACAATAACAGTAAGGTTCTGACCGCTTCTCCGGCAGAACTGACCCTGATGCTTTATGACGGAGCCATTAAATTCTGCAATATTGCAGAAGCGGCAATCGAAGAGAAGGATATTGAGAAGGCACACAACAATATCCGTAAGGTGCAGAATATTATCGGCTATCTGCAATCCACACTGGATACCAAATATCCGGTCGCACAGGATTTTATCAATATCTATAATTATCTGGACAGACGGCTGCTGGAAGCAAATCTGAAGAAGGATAAGGAAATCCTGGAGGAAGTCAATATGCATCTCCATTCCGTGAGAGATAACTGGAAGGAAGTCATGCGCGTGAACCGTGAGAAAGGGGCTATCTGATGGAGAGTCAGCTGACGATATTGTCCGAGAGCCTGGATCGTAAACTGGAAGTATTGCAGAAGATTCAGGAATATAATAAACGGCAGGAAGAAATCTTCTCTGCACAAAACGTAGATATCAGTCAGTTTGATGCCGCCGTGGAGGAGAAACAGCGCCTGATTGATGAAGTGGTAAGGCTGGATGACGGCTTTGAGATCCTGTATGAAAAACTGGCGAAGGAGCTGGAGGGCAACCGACAGCGCTACGCCGCACAGATCCGGGAACTGCAGGCGAAAGTGACGAAGGTGACGGAACTGAGTGTCTCCGTGCAGGCACAGGAAGCCCGGAACAAAAAGCTGATAGAGAACTATTTTGCCGGAGAACGCACCAAAATCGGACAGAGACGCAAAAGCGCCAAAAGCGCATTCGACTACTACAAAAGCATGAGCGGAGCAGGCTATGTACCGCCCCAGATGTACGACAGCAAACAATAACTGTCGAAACGATTTCCTTCCTGTGATTCCGATTGTATTTCTATGGAAAATAAAGTATAATACGACATATACGAGTCCCGAAAAGACCCATGTAGAGACTGGATATGTCAGTAAGCGGCTTTCGGAAGAATCAAAACTACCGTAAAGAGCAGACTGATGATAAGATTGGCTGCCCGTTACGGTAGTTTTTTGTGCAAGAACGCTGCCGGAAGATTGCAATAGGACGGTCGGGAGCGCATACAATGGAGAAGAGGCGCTGAAATGCATGCAGGAGGTGTTCTGCCGGTTCCCGGCTGATAAGCCGGAATCAGGGCATGGAAACAGGACACGTCACGTTAGGCTTGCTATTATGGCGCATTCCGCTTATAATGAAGTCTTGCGGAGTGCATCGAAGATGCGGATCATGAGATAATGAGCGCAAGGGAGGCAGTACGCTTGCGCAAGTTTATAATAATCTGCGTGTGCAGAGATAAGGATTACCATGAATATAGAAGTAGACGGATATAATATATGTTATAAAATAACCGGAACCGGAGAAAAGACGGTTGTGATTCTCCAGGGCTGGGGCACGGATCTGGGTGTGTATGATTCGGTGGCTGCAGCTGTGAACGGGGAGAAATACCGTGTGATCCAGTTCGATTTTCCGGGCTTCGGCGGAAGTGATGAGCCGAAGGAAGCATGGGATGTGGATGGATTTGCGGATTTTTTCTGCAGGTTCATGGAAGTCCTGGAGGTAAAGCAGGCGACGCTGATCGGACATTCCTACGGCGGTCGTGTCATCATCAAACTGGCTGCCAGAGAGAGTCTGCCCTTTGAGATCACGAATATCATTCTGATCGACAGTGCGGGTATTATGCCGAAACGTTCTGCAGCGCAGAAGTGGAAGATCCGCCGTTATAAAATATTAAAAAAGCTCCTGAATATGAAACTGATCTATGCCCTGTTCCCGGAAGTGATCGATGACTGGCGGAGCAGACAGGGATCTGCAGATTACCGTAATGCGACCCCGATGATGCGTCAGTGCATGGTGAAAGCGGTCAACGAGGATCTGACGGAACTGCTTCCGAAGATAAAGCAGGAAGTATTGCTGATCTGGGGAGATAAAGACACTGCGACCCCGATCGGGGATGCACACATCATGGAAGAGAAGATTCCCAACTGTGGTCTGGCGGTGATCCCCGGAACCGGACATTTCTCATTTTTAGAGAAGCCGGCGCAGTTTAGAGGCATTATGGAGGCATACTTAAAATGATCCTGCGTACACTTATTGCGATCGTGCTTGCGGTACCGGCATATTTTTATGTCATGCGGTACAACATGCATATGTTTCAGCTGAACGGTTATAAGAATAAAGAACATCTTCACTGGCTGAAGAAGAATCTGAGACTTCAGTGGATTCTGTATTTTGGATTGGTACTTGGTGCGGTGACCTGCGCTTTTCCGTATCTGCCGCTTGAGATTTTCGAATATTTGGTATTGCTTCTGATCTTCGAGGTATATCGGGCCATGAAGCGGATGAATACAAAGAAAAAATTAGTCTACACAGCCAGAGTGAAGAGAATGCTTGCCACGGAACTGCTCCTTACGGCGGTGGTATTTGCGCTTGTGTGGGGAATTGCCGGAATGAAGCGTATCCCGGGGCTGTGCCTGATCCTGGTATCGGTCCATGTGATTTTAAATATTGTGGCGAATGTGATCAATCATCCGATCGAAGCCGGCATTAATCAGCACTATATCAACGATGCCAAGAGAAAGCTTCGCGAGGTTCCGGGACTTACCATCATCGGCGTGACCGGAAGCTACGGCAAGACCAGCGTGAAGTTCTATTTACAGACCTTATTGCAGGAAAAATATAATGTGCTGGTGACCCCTGAGAGTTTCAATACGCCGATGGGTGTCGTGCGGACGATCCGCAGTTCACTGAAGCCTACGACGGAGATCTTCGTCTGCGAGATGGGAGCCCGCCATGTGGGGGATATCAAGGAAATCTGCGACATGGTGCATCCGCAGCACGGTGTAATCACTTCTATCGGACCGCAGCATTTAGAGACTTTCTTCAACATGGAAAATATCAAAAAGACCAAGTTCGAGCTGGCGGATGCCCTGCCCGAAGGCGGTATGTTATTCCTGAACGGAGACAATGCGTATATCGGGCAGCAGGCAGCTTCCCCTTCTTATGATAAAACACCGGAAAAGATTTTCTATTATTCCGAAAAAGAGGGCGCAGGATACTGTGCAAAGGACGTCAAAGTATCTCAGCTTGGTACGGAGTTCACTGTCGTGACACCGTCCGGTGAGAGCGGGCGTTTCCAGATGCGACTCGTCGGAGCCCATAATGTTATCAACGTGGTGGGCGCGATTGCCGTGGCTCACAGAATGGGCATGACATTGAAGGAACTTAAAGTTCCCGTGCGCCGTATCGAGCCGGTGCCCCACCGGATGCAGATGCGTGAACACGGACTGGTGACCATTATCGACGATGCGTATAATTCCAATCCTGTCGGTTCCAAGGCAGCGGTGGAGACTCTCGCCATGTTCGACGGCATCCGGATCCTGATCACGCCGGGGATGGTGGAGCTGGGAGATAAGGAAGCGGAATACAATCATAAATTCGGCAACTATGCGGCGGACTGCTGCGACTACATTCTGTTAGTCGGCAGACGGCATACGGCGCCTATCAGAGAGGGTGTCCTTGAGAAGGGTTTCCCGGAGGAAAAATGTCAGGTGTTCGACAAGCTGGAAGAGGCGGTGTCCTATGCCTACGCAATCAAGGGACAGGGACATAAATATATTTTGCTGGAAAATGATCTGCCAGATAACTACTAGGAGGAAAAATAGATGAAAACAAGAGTGGCAATGTTATTCGGAGGAAAAAGCGTAGAGCATGAAGTATCCGTCATCTCCGGTATTCAGGCCGTGATGAATATGGACACTGACAAATACGAAGTGATCCCGGTGTATATGACGAAGAGAAATGAGATGTATATCGGTGAGGAGATCGGCAAGATCGAATCCTACAAAAATATCGATGAACTGTTGAAAAAGTCCCAGAGAGTCATCATGACAAACGAGGATGGAAAAGTATTCCTCACCCCGTATCCTTTGAAAATGTTCGGCGCGAAAAAAGCGGTAGAGATCGATGTGGCATTCCCGGTAGTACACGGAACCAACGTAGAGGACGGTGCGTTCCAGGGATATCTGAAGACCATGGGCATTCCTTTCGTAGGCTGTGACGTAACGGCATCCGCCATTGGCATGGATAAATATATCATGAAGGCTGTACTGAAGGAATGTGATGTACCGGTGCTGGATGCACAGCTGTACACACTGGCTGATTATGCGGAGATGGAGACTTTACTGGATAAGGTGGAAAAGGGACTGGGGTATCCCGTGATTGTAAAGCCCGTCAACTTAGGTTCCAGTGTCGGTATCAGTGTGGCGAAGAATCGTGTGGAGTTGACCCATTCGATCGACGATGCATTCAAATATGCCACAAAAGTACTGGTAGAACATGCGATCACCAACCTTCGCGAGATCAACTGCTCCGTACTGGGGGATGAGAACGAGGCGATTGCTTCCGAGTGTGAAGAGCCCCTGCATACCAAGGATATCTTAAGCTACGAGGATAAATACGTCAGCAATGCCAAAGGCAGCGGTTCCAAGGGCATGGCCAGCGTATCCCGTAAGATCCCTGCGGAATTATCTCCCAAGAAGAGAGAGGAAGTACGCGAACTGGCGGTCAGATCCTTCAAGGCACTGGGCTGTAACGGTGTATCCCGCATTGACTTTATGATCGATGAGGACAACGGCAGGCTGTATTTTAACGAGATCAACACGATCCCCGGATCTCTGGCATTCTATCTGTGGGAGCCGGTAGGGGTCCCTTACAAAGAACTGCTGGACCGTATGATCGAACTGGCATTGAAGAGAGCACGTACCGAAGAGAGACTGACCTTTACGTTTGACACCAATATCCTGAATTCCGCAAGCTTCGGCGGATCCAAGGGCGGAAAACTGTAAGCTTCTGCGTTGATACAAATGTAACTTTATACTTATTTCATAATTTTTTTAGCACTCGCCTCTTGCGAGTGCTAAATGAAAGTGCTAAGATAAGAACCGTAAAAGAGAAACAAGCGACTGCCACGGCAGACAATTGTGAATAGTGTGAAATTAAGAGTCGGCCGTGCAGGGTTACTGCACGGTCGATTTTTGGAATAGGGATTCGTCTATGTAGTGTGGCTCACCGGTTGGGCAGAATGGAGGGAATATGACGAAGACAACGAAAAGAGATTATTATGAAGTACTGGGTGTCAGCAAAAGTGCGGATGCCGCAGCGATAAAGAAAGCCTATCGTAAACTGGCGAAAAAATATCATCCGGATACCAATGCCGGTGACCCGGTGGCAGAGGAAAAACTAAAAGAGGTCAACGAGGCTTATGATGTACTCGGAGATGAAAAAAAGAAAAAATTGTATGATACTTATGGATTTGCTGCTTTCCAGGAAGGATTTAATGAGGAAGCGGCCAGACAGTATCAGGAACAGGCAAAAAACGGCGGCTTCCGTTACAGCGGCGGTACCGGCGGTTTCGGTACCGGTGGTTTCGGTGGATTCGGTAACGGCACGTTCCATTACAGCACCGGCGGAAGCGGATTCGGCACAGGTTCCTTCGACGGTTTTGGAGGAGACGAAGACATCTTTGACAACTTGTTCGGACAGTATTTTAAAGGACAGAAAGGTACCGGACGCGGAGGCGGCAGGGCTGGCTATCAGAGCAAAGGGCAGGATGTGGAATCCGGCATTACCATCAGCTTCGACGAAGCAATGCACGGCTGCGACAAGACCTTCACACTGCGGGATCCTGCAACGGGCAAATCGGAATCGGTACAGGTACACATTCCGGCAGGTATTGACACCGGCAAGAGCATCCGCCTGAAGGGCAAAGGCGCAGAAGGCATGTCCGGCGGAGAAAACGGCGATTTGTATCTGAAAGTGACGGTACAGGAGAAGCCCGGATGGGAGCGTCGCGGACAGGATCTGTATACCACGGTCAATATTCCGTATACCACAGCGGCATTAGGCGGAGAGATCCGTGTGCCGACGCTGTACGGCGATGTTATGTGCAAGGTAAAGGAAGGCACCCAGTCCGGCAGCAAGATCCGTCTGAAAGGCAAGGGCGTGGTCTCGATGAAGGATAAAAATGTGCACGGCGACCAGTATGTCGTGATCCAGATCCAGGTGCCCAGGACATTAACCCCTGCGGCAAAGGAAAAATTACAGGAGTACAAAAAGGTCAGCGGATTTTGATCCGCCGGCCTTTTTTCTTGAGAAAATTTTTCAACAAAAGAAAAAAACTGGAAATCTGAAATCAATTAGTTATAATATTTTCTCATAAAAAGATAAAAACATAAATTCAGACCAAAGTCACACAGGAGGAAATAGTTATGTTAAAGTGTTTAAAAAACATCGACAAAGCAAAAACAGGTATTTTCGCAGCAGGCGTTCTCTTCGGAACCGCAGGTATCAAGATTCTGTCCAGTAAGGATGCCAAAAAGCTGTACACCAACTGCACCGCAGCTGTTCTGCGTGCAAAAGAGTGCGTGATGAAGACCGCGACCACGATCCAGGAGAATGCGGAGGACATCTATGCTGAGGCACAGCAGATCAACGAGGACAGAGCGGCGCAGGCAGAACAGGAGTTTGACGGCGAAGCTTAAGCATTCGAAAGTTGGCACATGCCGGAAGGTATGGAGATAAATACAACAAAACGGACACCTGCGGCTTTCGTATCGCAGGTGTTTTCGTGAGAGTAATGAAAGCAGGCATACATTATGAAATTTGTGATCAAACATGAGATAAAGGGGAGACTCAGAATTCATATTTTGCAGAGCCGTATGAGCTTTGCGCAGGCAGATACGCTGCAATACTATCTGGACGGTAAGGAAAATATCGTCAGTGCCAAGATTCAGGAGCGCACGCAGGATGTCACGGTAGTCTATAACGGCTCCAGAGAAGAAGTCCTGAAGACGCTTGAAAATTTTAATTATCAAAGTACAGAAGTGCCCGGGCAGTACCTTGCGAATTCCGGCAGAGAGATGAACAGGGAGTACAAGGATCAGCTCATCCATAAAGTCGTGATGCACTACGGCATGAAGCTGTTCCTGCCGATGGACATCCGCTCCGTGATTACGGCGGCAAAGTCCCTGAAATATATCTGGCACGGTGTGAAGACACTGGCAAAGGGCAAGATCGAAGTGCCGGTACTGGATGCGACCGCAATCGGTGTCTCTGTATTTCGCGGTGATTACAATACCGCCGGTTCTGTCATGTTCCTGTTAGGTATCGGTGAGATCCTGGAGGAGTGGACCCATAAAAAGTCCGTCGGCGATCTGGCCAGAAGTATGTCCTTAAATATCGACAAGGTATGGGTCATGAGCGGAGGGCAGGAGATTCTGGTGCCTTCGGGCGAGATCAAGGCAGGCGACCTGGTGCGGATCCATATGGGCAATGTGATTCCTTTTGACGGCACGGTAACCGAAGGAGAAGGCATGGTGAACCAGGCTTCTCTGACCGGTGAATCCGTTCCGGTGAGAAAGACGGTGGGCGGAACCGTTTATGCCGGAACTGTCCTGGAAGAAGGGGAGCTTACTGTCTGCGTCAAAGAGACCGGCGGCTCCAGCAAATACGAGAAGATCATGACAATGATCGAAGAGTCTGAGAAGCTGAAATCCTCTCTGGAAGGAAAAGCGGAGCATCTGGCAGACAAGCTGGTGCCTTATACCTTCTTAGGCACCGGACTGGTATGGTTGCTTACGCGGAATGTAACCAAGGCATTATCTGTACTTATGGTTGATTTTTCCTGTGCACTGAAACTGTCTATGCCGCTGGCGGTACTGTCTGCGATCCGTGAGGCAAGCACTTACGAGATCACGGTCAAGGGCGGCAAATACTTAGAGGCTATGGCGGATGCGACGACCATCGTATTTGACAAGACCGGCACACTGACCAAGGCACAGCCCACGGTAGCAGAGGTGGTATCCTTTAACGGACAGTCTACGGACGAACTGCTTCGGATCGCTGCCTGCCTGGAAGAGCATTTTCCTCATTCCATGGCAAAAGCGGTGGTACGGGAAGCAGCGCGCAAGGAGCTGGTGCATGAAGAACTGCATACCAAGGTGGAATATATCGTGGCACACGGTATTTCTTCCACGATGGAAGGTAAGAAGATCATCATCGGCAGTTACCATTTTGTCTTCGAAGATGAGCAGGCACAGATTCCGGAAGGAAAACAGGAACTGTTCGATCATCTGTCCGAGGAATATTCTCATCTGTATATGGCAATCGACGGAAAGCTGGCAGCAGTCATCTGTATCGAAGATCCCCTCAGGGAAGAAGCCCCGGAAGTGATCAGACGCCTGAAGGACTTAGGCATAGGCAAGGTAGTCATGATGACCGGAGACAGCGACCGGATCGCCAGAACGATCGCAGGTACGGTCGGTGTGGATGAGTATTATTCCGAAGTACTGCCGGAGGATAAGGCGAAATTCGTAGAACGCGAGAAACAGGAAGGCCATAAAGTCATCATGATCGGAGACGGTATCAACGATTCTCCCGCACTTTCCGCAGCAGATGTTGGGATTGCCATCAGTGACGGCGCCCAGATCGCCAGAGAGATCGCGGATGTGACCATCGGTGCGGATAATCTGTGGGAAGTGGCTGCCCTGAAGGAGCTGAGCAATGCCCTGATGGAGCGGATTCGTAAAAATTATCGCCTGATCGTGGGTATCAATACCGGACTGATCGTGGCAGGCGTGGCAGGATTGATCCCTCCTACGACTTCCGCACTGTTACATAATACGTCTACCTTGTGGATCAGTACCAAGAGTATGCGGAATCTGCTGAACACTGAGGAAGTGTAGTAGCGGAGTGACAGACAAAATGTGTCAAATAGATTGTACATAGACATATTTGATACGATGTTCGGGGGCACGAATAGTTTAAGAAAGAAACATTATGAGAAGCTGTTGTAGGGGAAGGTGGTATCCGTTACAGCGGCTTCTCTGTTTGTTACACGAATATGGGATAATTCACATGATGACAGGAATATGTGTAATCTGTAATCATGGCAGGTACACGGCACAGCCGGGATGGATTCACAGCAAAGTGTAATACAATTGCAAAAGAATGTACGGTAGTTTTGTAGGAATTATATGTTGCATATTTGTACATGCTTGTATATAATGATATCATAATTCCTAGTTAAGCGCTAGAGATAGGAGGAAGTATATGTCAGAACAATTATTACAGGTGCGTAATTTGTCCGTAAATGTAGAGGACAAAGCCATCCTTCATGGAATAGATTTAGAGGTTTTGCCCGGAGAGACCCATGTCCTCATGGGACCCAACGGCGCGGGTAAATCCACTTTGGGTTATACGATCATGGGAAGTCCCCGGTATGAGGTGACCGGTGGTGAGATCCTCTTCAAAGGAAAGAAATTATTAGAGGAGTCCGCTGATCAGAGAGCAAAGGACGGAATATTCCTGTCTTTCCAGAATCCCTTAGAGATCCCCGGTGTATCCTTACGCAACTTTATCCGCAATGCGGTAGAGCAGAGAACCGGCTCCCGGATCAAACTCTGGTCCTTCAAAAAGGAACTGGAACAGGCCATGGAAGTATTGCAGATGGATCCTTCCTATGCAGACCGTGACCTGAATGTGGGATTTTCCGGCGGTGAGAAGAAAAAGGCGGAGATCCTGCAGTTATTGATGTTAAAGCCATCTCTGGCGATCCTCGATGAAACCGATTCCGGTCTGGATGTGGATGCGGTTCGTACAGTATCCAAGGGCGTGGAAGAGTACCAGAAGGATAAAAAGGGTGCACTGTTGATTATCACCCACAGCACCAGAATCCTGGAGTCCCTGCATGTGGACAAGACGCATGTACTGGTGAACGGCAGGATCGTGGCATCCGGAGACGCTTCCCTGGTAGACGAGATCAACGAGCACGGTTTCGAACGTTTCCTGGAAGCATAAAGGAGGCCTGAGTCTGAATGAGCGAACGAGAGAAGACATATGTGGAAGACGTCAACAGAAGTATCTATGATATCCGCAATGAGGAAAAAGACGTCTACCGTATTCAAAAAGGACTGACGCCGGATATCGTGGCAGAGATTTCTTCGAAGAAGAACGATCCTGCATGGATGGCGAATTTCCGTCTGCAGTCATTGCAGATCTATCATGAGATGGAAGTTCCCGACTGGGGACCTTCGATCGAGGGGCTGAACATGGAGGATATCGTTACTTATGTAAAGCCCAACACCCAGATGAGCGCCAAGTGGTCCGAGGTGCCGGAAGACATCAAGGATACGTTTGAGAAACTGGGAATCCCCCAGGCAGAGCGGAAGTCTCTCGCCGGTGTGGGCGCCCAGTATGATTCCGAGCTGGTATACCATAATGTCAGAGAAGAAGTGGCTGCCCAGGGCGTGGTCTATACTGACATGGAAAGTGCATTAAACGGCGAATATGCCGATATGGTGCGCAAACATTTCATGAAGCTGGTGACCCCCAGAGACCACAAATTCGCAGCACTGCACGGTGCCGTGTGGTCCGGCGGATCCTTTGTGTATGTACCGCCCGGAGTCTCCGTAGAGATTCCGCTGCAGTCCTATTTCAGATTAAATGCACCGGGAGCCGGACAGTTTGAACATACGCTGATCATTGTCGACGAGGGCGCGTATCTGCATTTCATCGAAGGCTGTTCCGCACCGAAATATAACGTGGCCAACCTTCATGCCGGCTGCGTGGAACTGTTCGTCGGGAAAAATGCGAAACTGCGTTACTCCACGATCGAGAACTGGTCTAAAAATATGTATAACCTCAATACGAAGCGCGCATTGGTGGAAGAGGGCGGCACGATCGAGTGGGTGTCCGGATCCTTCGGTTCCCATGTGTCCTATCTGTATCCCATGAGCGTGTTGAACGGCAGAGGCGCCAGAGCGGAGTTCACCGGCATCACTTTTGCGGGAGCCGGTCAGAATCTGGATACCGGTACCAAGGTCGTTCATAACGCACCGGAGACGACTTCTTATATCAATACGAAATCCATCTCCAAGGACGGCGGTATCAGTACTTTCCGCAGTTCCGTTGTAGTGAAGAACAGTGCAGCGAAGAGCAAATCCGCCGTTTCCTGCCAGTCTCTGATGCTGGATGACAAGTCTCGTTCCGATACGATTCCGGCGATGGATATCCGTACCCAGGATGCCGATATCGGACATGAGGCAAAGATCGGACGTATCAGTGATGAAGCAGTGTTCTATCTGATGTCCCGCGGTATTTCCGAGGAGGACGCCAGAGCGATGATCGTCAGCGGATTTGCCGACAATGTATCCAAGGAGCTGCCGCTGGAGTATGCGGTAGAGATGAACAATCTGATCCGCCTGGAGATGAAAGGCAGTATCGGGTAATGCGACGCAAGAAAGCGTCTGCGAAATGGAGATTAGTATGGAAAAAGAATATCATAGGATCATTAACAGACTGCCGTCGAAGACATGGAACTGGCTTCACATGAACGAGACGCAGTTAGATAACATAAAACTTCCGGCAGCAGGTGCCATGGAGGCAGAGCTGCCGGAAACAGTGAAGAAAGTGGCAGAGGATCCTTCCGCACCTGCAGCCGGGGAGCAAACGACTGTCTGGAATGCGGATTTTGCAGGGATCGACTCCGGTATGGGAGAAGATATGGACGGTCTGCTTGCCGCAGCCGGTGTGAAAGCCTTGCAGGCAGCCGTGCCGGAAAAGGAAAAAGTACAACAGCCGATGTCACTTGACTTTTCCTATGTGGGCGGTACTGCACAGGCGGATGCTGTGGCGGTGAGAGCCGGCAAGAACAGTGAGATCACCGTGATCCAGGATTTCTCCTCCGAAAAAAAGGCAGCAGGGCAGGCTGCGGTATCCACCAGATTATATCTGGAGGAAGGCGCGAAGATCCGTCTGATCCAGGTACAGAGACTGGGAGATGGCATCACTTTTCTGAACGACATCGGTGCACTCTGCGAAGAGAGAGCATCGCTGGAAGTGATCCAGCTGATCCTCGGTGGAAAAGATACCTACCTGGGCTGTAAGACCACCCTGCAGGGAAAAGAAAGCAGTGTGGATACGGATACCGCATACATCGTAGGCGGTGACGGCAGACTGGATATGAATTATGTTGCTCTCCATGAAGGGAAAAAGACCCGGAGCAATATGCAGGCAGGCGGTGTGCTCCGTGATCATGCCTTTAAGCTGTACCGCGGCACCATTGATTTCAAATGGGGCGCCAAGGGGGCGGTAGGCAATGAAAAAGAGGACGTACTGCTTCTGTCAAATGATGTGGTGAACCAGACGATCCCCCTGATCCTCTGCGCGGAGGAAGATGTGGAAGGTAATCACGGCGCTACGATCGGTAAACTGGACGATGAACTGTTATTTTACCTGGAGAGCCGTGGCATGACCAGAGAGCAGATCTACGAGATGATGGCAATGGCCAAGGTGGATGCGGTCTGCCGCAAGATTCCGGATGCCGGGACACGTAAGAAGGTGCAGGAATTCCTGGGAAGAGCAGACGAGGAGGAAACATGAGTACTTCAGTGAGCGAGATCCGTAAGGACTTCCCTCTGCTTCAGACAAATAATGTGATCTATCTGGACACTGCGGCGACTTCCCAGAAGCCTGCCTGCGTCCTGGAAGCAGAGAGAGAATTTTATGAAAAATACAATGCCAACCCTTTGCGCGGATTATACGGGCTGGGGGAGGCTGCAACCGAAAAATATGAAGCATCCAGAGAAGTCGTGCAAAAGTTTATCAACGCCAAAGAAGTTGCGGAGATCATTTTTGTACGCAATGCCACAGAAGCTCTGAATCTGGTGGCATACAGCTTTGGTGCGCTGGTGCTGAAGCCCGGGGATGAGATCCTGGTGAGCATTATGGAGCATCACAGCAATCTCCTGCCCTGGCAGCAGGCAGCAGCCAGAACAGGCGCTGTAGTCAGATATTTAGAGTGCACGGAGGACGGAAAATATACCGAAGAAGCATTTCGTGCGGCATTGAGCGAGCGGACAAAAATCGTGGCGATGACACAGGTATCCAACGTACTGGGCTGCAAAAACGATATCAGGCAGTTCGCCCGGATCGCTCATGAAGCAGGGGCGTATTTTGTGGCGGACGGTGCGCAGAGTGTGCCGCATATGGCAGTGGATGTACAGGATCTGGATGTGGATTTTCTGGCATTTTCCGGTCATAAGATGTATGCACCCATGGGAATCGGTGTATTATATGCGAAAAGAGAATTATTGGAAAAGATGCCGCCTTTTTTATGCGGCGGAGAGATGATCGATTCCGTCAGCCGTACCGGAGCCGTGTGGGCGGAAGTTCCCCACAAGTTCGAAGCGGGTACGGTCAACGGTGCCGGTGCGTATGCACTGGCAGAAGCCATCCGTTATGTGCAGGGGATCGGATTTGACTTTATCGAAGAGAGAGAAAGTAAGCTGACCGCCATGCTGATGGCCGGCATGAAGGAGATTTCGGCGGTACATATCCTGGGATCTCAGAAAGCGGAAGACCATCACGGTATCGTGACTTTCAAGCTGGACGGTGTACATCCGCATGATGTGGCTTCCATTCTGGATGCGGATCATATCGCGGTACGTGCCGGGCATCACTGCGCGCAGCCGCTTTTGCAGCATCTGAAAGTATTGTCCACCACCAGAGTCAGCTTAGGGGTCTACAATACGGAAGAAGAGATTCAGGCATTTCTTGCAAGCCTTGCAAAGATAAGGAGACAGATGGGCTATGGAGAATAAGACATTTTATAACGAAATTCTGACGGAGCATAATCTGCATCCGTATCACAAGCATAAACTGGAGGATGCCAATCTGGTACTGGAAGGCGTGAATCCCAGCTGCGGAGATGACATTTTCCTGGAGCTGAAGGTAGAGGACGATGTGGTAGTAGACGGTGCTTTTGAGGGAGATGGCTGCGCGATTTCCCAGGCTTCCGCGGATATGATGCTGGAACTGATCATCGGTAAGCACAAGGACGAGGCACTGCATCTGGCAGACCTGTTCCTTAAAATGATCAAGGGCGGTATTACCGATGAAGAACGGGATGAGCTGGAAGAAGCCGGTGTATTGCAGGATATTGCCCATATGCCCGCCAGGGTAAAATGTGCGGTGCTGGGATGGCATACCATGCAGGAACTGCTGAATGCGCAGGATGAGGAAAGCAAAGCGAAATAGGGGGTGCGTATGGAACTGATCGAATTTCTGGAAAACATGATGAATAATATTGTCCAGGTGGCAATTTTATTTTTTGAATTTGTCGGTGTTATTGTCATCATCATTTCCGGCATAAAGGGATTTTACAATTATGTGCGCAGGGTGCCGGATATGAAGATCACGCTGGCACAGGGGCTGGCTGTCGGACTGGAATTCAAGCTGTGCAGTGAAATTCTGAAGACTGTTATTGTCAGAGACTGGAAGGAGATCGTCACGGTAGCCGGTATCATCGGACTTCGTGCGGCACTGACCTTCCTGATCCACTGGGAGATCAAGGAAGAGAAGAATCATTAAGGTGACTGCGCTGTAAAATAGAGTAGAATCCTTTGGGGAAGGAAAGAGATCAAGAAAGAATACACGATAGAAACAAGACATTTTTCTGCGTTAGGGCAGGGAAATGTCTTGTTTTTCTATATGGTGAAAAAATTATGCTTATATGAAGATATTCGTCAAAAGAAGGAAAACTTTGCATCATGTAGCCGAACGCTTTAGGGAGCGCAATTTTTGAAATAAATATTTTTGATGTGAAAAAGAGATTAAATTTGTAATGGTATATAGGTTAAATTTGCACCTTGGAAAAATGTTCACAGAGGACTAATATATAACGATAAAGCACATGCTTATGAAAAAAGTATAAAGAAATGCTGAAATATCCATTGCATTCGGCACTTCAAAGTGCTAAAGTTATTAGCGCATGAACGTAAATGTAAACGATTACGTATGCTAAAAAGGAAATGAGAATGGAATTACAAAAGACACTTACCTCCGACGAAGTATTACAACGATTACTTCGCTCGTATCAGGTATACTACAATGTGAAAACAGAGGCCGTTGAACCGCCATTCGCGGCAGAAGCTGTTTTTGGTTCCCATAATGAACAGTACTTTTTGATCAAGAGAGCAAAAGTTGCAGATATCGATACCAATGAGACGGTGTATTTTGCGACGGAGGAGTCCTTGTCGAAGGATCGTCTCCTGGAACTGGATTCCATCGCATGGGAGCGCGGTGTCGCAGATGTACAGCCGTCGTCCCATCATCAGAGCACGGATGTGTCTCTGATCATTCTGGCCGATCATGTCGCAGAGGATGCTTACGCACAGGTGAAAAAGTGCAAGCATTATCAGAGTTACCGCTGGGGATTACATGGTTGGAGTAATTACCGTTTGATTGTCGTCGAGCTTTCTTCGGGTCGGATCGTCCACAACCGCCACGGACAGATTCTGAAGAAACTCGTGAAAAAGACAATACAGTAAATACAGAACTTGCGAGAGCGATTCGTGTATTTACAAAATAAAATTTCTGTGTATAAGAAAAGGAGAAACACAAATGACAGCATTATTAATTGTAGTAGCCGCGATTTGTTTATTGTTTATCGGCTATGTATTCTACGGTTCCTGGCTGGCAAAACAGTGGGGCATCGATCCAACCAAGAAGACTCCTGCTATTGAGAAGGAGGATGGTGTGGACTATGTTGCAGCAAAGCCCGCCGTACTTATGGGACATCATTTTTCCTCTATCGCCGGAGCAGGCCCGATCAACGGACCGATTCAGGCTTCCATCTTCGGATGGGTTCCCGTATTCCTGTGGTGTATTATCGGTGGTATTTTCTTCGGCGGTCTGCAGGACTTCGGATCTTTATTCGCATCTATCAGACATGACGGTAAATCTGTAGGTGAGATCATCGAGGATTCCATGGGATCCAGAGCTAAGAAGCTTTTCATCATCTTCGCACTTCTGGTGCTGATCCTGGTAATCGCTTCCTTCGTTAACATTGTGGCAGGTACTTTCCTGACCCTGGCGGATGATGCCGGCAAGACCGCTTTCGGTTTTGTGACCAATCCTACCGGTAATCAGTCTACCGCAATGATCTCTCTGCTGTTCATCGTTCTGGCTGTTATTTATGGTTATTTGACCAACAGAATGGGCGTTAAGACTCTGCCCGCTACCATCGGTGGTATCATCGGTATCGTAATTATCACTGTTTTTGGTCTGAATGTTGGTTTTGCTATGAACCGTATCGCATGGATCGTATTTGTAGGTGTATACATCGCAGTGGCTTCTCTGGTTCCCGTATGGATCCTGTTACAGCCCCGTGATTACCTGTCCAGCTTCCTGCTGTATGCTATGATCGGTCTGGCATTCATCGGTGTCGTTGCCGGTGCTTTCACCGGTACTGTCGCATTCGATATCCCCGCTTTTACCAGCTGGGAGCCCAAGGCAGGACAGACATTGTTCCCTATGTTGTTCATCACCGTAGCATGTGGTGCATGTTCCGGTTTCCACAGCCTGATCGCTACCGGTACTTCTTCCAAGCAGTTAGCGAACGAGAAGGATGCCAAGGCTATCGGTTACGGCTCCATGCTGATCGAGTCTGCGCTGGGTATCATCGCTCTGGTAGCAGTTGGTGCAGTATATCAGAAGTATTTAAACGGTGAGTTCGGATCTCCCGCAGCTGCATTCGCTGCAGGTATTGCATCCATGTTCGGTACCGAGACCTCCAAGGCATACGGCACCATTTACGCACTGCTCACACTGTCTGTATCCGTATTCGCACTGACCAGTCTGGATACCGGTACCCGTCTGAGCCGTTTCATGTTCTCCGAGCTGTTCCTGAAGGAAGGCGAAGCTACTTACAAGGATGCCAAGGGCGCACGCAAGGTGCTGGCTCATCCTCTGTTCGGTACTGTATCCATGGTAGTGATCGGCTGTATCCTCGGCGGTCTGTCCTTAAGCCAGATCTGGGGTCTGTTCGGTGCTGCGAACCAGCTGCTTGCGGGTATCGCTCTGATGGCAGTCGCTGCATGGCTTGGTGAAGTTGGCAAGAACAATAAGATGTTCTATGTACCTATGGTATTCATGCTTGCTGCCACCCTGACCAGCTTAGTGATCACTGTGATCAACAAGTGCAAGGCAATCGGTGCCGGCACCGCTGCATGGGGTGACTGGTTCCAGCTGCTCTTCGCTGCTGCAATGGCAGTGCTGGCTATCTTCCTGGTAGTAGAAGGCGCACAGACCTTCGCTAAGCAGAGGAAGGCTAAGAAGGCTGCTTAATTCGAAGCGGTGGAACGTAGTAAAGAGATACAAAAGATAAATAATAGAAATCCCGGGGACTTCCATTCGGAGGTACCCGGGATTTCTGCTGTGTTTAACATATTTTTCTATGTTCTATGTGTTATGGTGAGTATGACATGATCAGATGTGTAGCACTATCCGTGATGCATCTTGTTTCAATGCTCGAAGAATGCTACTGCCACAGCGCCGGGACCTACATGGGTACCGATCGTGGCACCCAGAGTGCTGACGGGGAGATCCTTTGCATAGTCTTTCCAGAGATGCTCGCTGTCCCGGATATATTTTTGCAGCAGTTCATCACTTAGGCCGGTATAGCCGAGACAGAACGGCTTGGAGAAATCCACGCCGTCTGCTTTCTCAATCTCACGGATCAGGAAGTTGCTGCCGTTCTTGGAACCGCGGGCTTTTCCTAACATAATGATCTCCCCGTCGGAAACGGCAACGACAGGCTTGATGGCTAATGCTCCGCCGATGAAGGCTACAGTGGGGGAGATGCGTCCGCCCTTTTTCAGATATTCCAGAGTATCCAAAAGACCCATAGTATGTATTTTCTTTTTCTGTTCTTCCAGAGTCTTTACGATTTCTTCCGCAGTCATACCCTGATCTTTTAATTGTAAACCGTATTCGACCAGAATGCGTTCGCCGATCGTAGCATTCAGACTGTCCACGACAAAGACTTTTCCTTCGTAGTCTTCGGCGGCAATCCGGGCGCTCTGGCAGGTGCCGGACAGTTTGCTTGAGATCGTGACCACGATGACAGTCTCTTCTGCGGCAACAGCTTCCGCATAGGCTTCTTCGAAGACTGCGGGGGATACCAGGCTGGTAGTGGGCAGAGTATCGCATTCAATCAGCTTTTCATAGAATTCTCTGTGGCTGATGGTGACACCGTCTGCATATTCCTCGTCACCGAAGCGGATGTGCAGAGGCAGGATCGTGACGTCAGCTCTGGGATGGTTCATGTCGGATGCTGAGTCGGTGATAAAACGTATTTTTTCCATGATGATATTCCTATTCTTTCTATTATTTTTCGTCGGATCATTTATCCGTGGGGTGTTCTGACGGAAACTCTGCAAGATATTGCTCCAGATTATGCGAGATCCGCTCCAGGGAATCGTAGAGATTGACCCTCTGTACTTCGGTCATGCCGTCACCGCCGTGCGCAAGCGCTGCATAGATTCTTGTGCCGATTTTGTGAACCACAGTGGTGCCTTCTTTTGTCAGATAATATAAAGTACGGTAAGAACGCTTATTTTCCGGCAATTCACAGGATACGAGCCCTTTGATCACTAACTGGCTTAAAGTACGGGAGATGGCGGCTTTGTCTTCCTTACACAGTTCTGTTAACTGTGTGGCAGTCAGACCTTCCGGATGCTTTCCAAGATAGTATAAGCACATGGTGTAGCCGGCCTTCAGATCCAACTGCCCCATTTCCAGTTCTTTTAATTTCTGCAGATAGCGGTGTAATTCCGTGATAGATATGACAAATCTTTCAAAACGATCCTGCATGGTAACTCCTTTCTAAAAGTTGATAAATCAACATCAAGTATTGTAACACGATAATGTTGATGCGTCAACAAAACATCATATAAAAAACCCTGCTGATAATTTCAACAAGGTTTTTATATGATATCTCGTAATACTTATGCAATTTCAAGAGAAAATCAATGCGTAGAGAAGGATTGTATCCTTTTATTGTTTATGTTATGATTTTTTAGCAACTATACAGAGTCAAAATCATGGGAGTGTCTCTTATTGATCCGGTATGGTTGTGAAGCCTGGAAAATAAGTGAGGAACTATCATATGTTAAGACCTAGTATCGGTATCGACTGGGACGATGTCACTGCCCCGTTTAACAGTATTGCCATTCAGATGGCGAATGAAAAATATCATCCCGGAGAGCCGTACCGTCTGGAAGAGATCACTTCCTGGGAAAATACGGGACGGACATCGGTGATCAAAGAATTCTACGATGATCCGGAACTGTACCGCAGACAGATCCCGGCGGAAGAGACGAAGCGGGCGATACGCCGCTTGCTGAAGATTGCAGACGTGTTCTTTATCACGGCGGTGGCACCGAAGTTTATGGGCGTGCGTGCGGAACAGATTCTGACCCAGTTCCCGGAAGTTCCGCCGGAAAATATCATTCTGGGCAGTGCCAAGGATCGCGTGCATTTTGATATTGTACTGGATGATGCCATCCACAATATTCTGGACAGTAAGGCAGAGTACCCTGTGCTGATGCGGAAACCCTGGAATGCGAAAATGACAGGCCTCTTATCTGTCAATACCATGTCTGAATTCGTATTTCTGGTGAAACAGATCATGAAAGCGTCTACCTCCCGGACAGAGGAAATCACGGCACCGGCGGTCCTTGCACTGGTGGGACCGTCCGGATCCGGAAAAAGGGAGATCACGGAGGCACTGTGTGGAAACGACTATGGAAAAGCATCCGGAGCAGTACCGGAAGACGGACTGTTTGTCCGACCGGTGAATTATTGTACGGAACCCGGCCGGTACGGACATCATTATGTCACTGGCGAAGCCTTTGACGGGATGGATTTTTTTGAAAAAACAGCCTATGCCGGCGTGCGGTACGGCACGAGAAAAGAAGATATCCAGGCGCTGCTGGATCAGGGAAAGTTTGCAGTCATTCCAGTGGATATGTGCGGTGCGATTGCGATGAAACGTTCTTTTCCGACACATATTATTTATGTGTCCAGAGATAAGGAAAAACTGATCGCGGATATTATCGATTCCGATTACAGTACGGAGGAAAAGACACTGCGCATTCTGTCTATTGACGCAGAAAAACGTAACCGCAAGATCTGCGATTACGTCATTCATAACGATACGATAAATAAGAAAACTGTCAGTGGAGCTGAGGAACTGCGGAAGCTGATTCGTTTTCACGCATGCGATACCCCACGCCGATCTCGGTGAAAACATATTGCGGCTGTGCAGGGTTCTGTTCCAGCTTTCTGCGGATATTTGCCATGTTGACACGTAAGATCTGGTTATTATTGTCCATGTACGGTCCCCAGATCGCATTCATGATGTAACTGTAAGTCAGGACTCTGCCGGAATTCTCGGCTAAGAGGGTGAGCAGCTGATATTCGATCTGCGTCAGGTGGATTTCTTCGCCGCGCAGGCGGATCAGCCGCTTTTCGAAATCAATTTCCAGATCCAGGGCTTTGTAGGTATGCCCGGGCGCCTGTGCGTGACTGTGACGCAGAGAAGTGCGGATACGCGCCATCAATTCTCCGGTGCCGAAAGGTTTGGTAATGTAGTCATCGGCACCCAGATCCAGAGCAGCGACCTTTTCCTGTTCTTTGGTGCGGGCGGAGATGATGATGACCGGCACATCGCTCCAGGAACGGAGCTTTTGCAGCACCTCCAGGCCGTCCATGTCCGGCAGACCCAGATCCAGCAGAATCACATTCGGACAGAAAGAAGTGCTGAGACTTAAGCCTTCCCTGCCGTTTAAGGCATGCATGATCTTATATCCTTCCCGTTCCATGGTAGTGGTAATAAAATTACTGATGCTTCTGTCGTCTTCTATTAAAAGTACTTTGATCTTATTCATCTTTTATCTGAGTTCCTTTCCTGTATTTCTGATGTTACATTCTTAATTCCATGGTAATTATTGAACCACCTTATTTTTTGTTTTCGGCAGCGTGAAACAGAATTCTGCACCATCTTCGTGGTTTTTGCCGCTGAGTGTACCGTGATGAGCGGTGATGATCGTTTTACAGATCGACAGCCCGATCCCCATGCCTTTGTGGGAATCCGAACTCTGGGAAGAGGAACCGCTGTATGAAGTGATGTCGAACAGGTTCTGCAGCTTTTCTTCGGAGAGTCCTTTTCCGTAATCCCGGATGATGAAGGAAACGTGATCCGCATGATCTTCGACGATGAAATCAATCGGCAGAATACTCTCTGCGTGAACGATGGCATTTTCCAGCAGGTTGATGGTAACCTGCTCGATCAATACGGCATCCATGGGAATCATCAGGAATTCATCCGGTATTTTTACATGAATAGCTGCATCCGGATAACGCTTCCGGAGCTTCTCCAAAGCCTCTGCAACGACTTCTTCCACGGGTTCTTCCGTAGTATTGATGCTCAGGCTGTCTCCCTGGATACGGGTGACGGACAGCAGGTTTTCTACCATATTTAACAGCCAGTTGGAATCCTCGTAGATATTTGTCATGATCTTACGCTGCTCTGCGGAACTCAGATCCTCCTGACTTTCCAGAAACAGGGAACTGTTGCCGATGATGCCGGTAAGCGGTGTCCTCAGATCGTGGGAGATCGCCCGTAGCAGATTGGCACGCATTTTTTCCATTTCTGCTTCGGCCAGCTGTTTTTCTCTCTCGGCGATCATCTCGGACTGAATGGTCATGTGGGATGTCATGGTACACAGGATCAGTGTGATCCCACCCATCAGCAGGAAAGTGATGGGATAACCGGTCAGGGTAAAATTGATCTTATAATAAGGATAGGTGAACAGGTAATTGATGGCAATGACGGAAAAAAGGCTGCAGGCAATGCCATAGCCGTATCCTACTGTCCATCTTGCGATGATCATCAGCGCCAGAATGTAGATCAGCGCTACATTGGCGTGGTTGTCCGGAACAATGTGCTGGTATAAAAAGGAAGCCAGTGTCGCACACAGCATACAGACCACGCAGATCAGAACGCTGACGGCATGGCGGGTATGAGGCGGTTTTAAGCGGAAGCTTTGCTGCGGAGCATTTTTATCGGATTGTGATTGTGCCACGGTATTGTCCTCCGGGGGTAATAGTCGCAGTTTGGACCATCGTCCTGCCTGCGCATGTCTGTTTACCCATCTCATAGTAAGTTTATTATAACCATACTACCATTACTTTTCAACGCAGGGTGTAAAGAAGTAGTTAAGGATATAGGAAAACCGGTATATTTTCTCCAAAAAAAACAGGCACATATACTTTTATCAGGTTGACATCACGAAAAACGTTAGATTAAAATGTAGTTATATATTACGAAGAACAGAGAAGCAGGAAGAGAAACAGACGGAAAGGAGAAGAGGCAATGGGATTATTCAATAAGACAGAGGCAGGAATGGATTACTGCATCTCCTGCGGCAATGCCATTGTGCAGGGAAGATGCAGCAAATGCGGCCGGGAAGCGAAGCACATGGTGGACTTCAACGGTTTTGCCTTCCGGCAGGTTCCGGCAGATGTGGCAGACGCACTGGGACAACAGAAGAAAAAGCTGTTCGAGAGCAATGCGAAGCTGGAGGTACAGGAGATGATCAGACACGGGGATCTGTACATGGCAGACATCCTGTTTGACAGCATTCTGTGCGACGGCCGTGAAGTGGGCGAACGCGAATGGTACGAAAGTGAGGGGGATACAGAGTATACTTATTATGTACAGTTCTCCACACCGGCGGGCGAGCCCTGCATGAAATGCTGTGAGGCCACTTCCGGGGACTACGGTGCCGTGGAGAGGAACCTGCGGAAGGGAATACGGGAAGGCATCCTCTTAAAAGGTACGAAGAAGAACAAGGAGTATTACTATGCGTACATGCCGGAGGATGAAAACCTCGGCAAAATGCTGCGGCTCGGTCTGGCAAAAGCGCTGATGGAGAACGGCAGGGACTATTCTTACCGGAGACTGCCTCAGGAGGGCGGAGCAACGTATCGTGCCTTTGACCTGACCTGGGAAGAGGCCGCAAACGGAGAGGGTAATTCGAACTGGTAAATCATGTGTGGATTGCGTGAACAGCGATCAGAATAAGGAGGACAATATGGGACTTGGCGAAATGTTAGGTGTAAAGGTGGCAAAATTAAACTTAAAGGGAAATTATGAGACCATGGAACAGCTCTACGAGGCAATCAAAGATATCAAATTCGAAGCCGGTACACCGGCGCTGGTAAAGCATGGATTCAATCAGGTCATTGTATATCCGGAGCAGGACCGCAACAATCAGGTATGGATCATGAATGTGGGTAAGGCAAAATACCAGGTAATGCGTTCTTCGGAAGTGGCGGGACTGGGTAATGTAGTGAAGAATGCGGTACTGGACGACCTGACCGACGGATGGTCCAGCATGTCCGGTGCATTCGGCAACAAGAAAAAACGCTGCATGGAACTGGTGGACATTACCGCAAAACAGATCGAAGAGGCCGGAATCTGATGGCGTAAAGACTCTGTTAAGAGGCTGTGAAAATTTTATAAATTGTTCTAAAACGGTAGGAGCGTACCCTTACTTCATGTTAAGATAAGAAAAACTGGAAGAAAGGGTAACGGTGAAACATTGAAGTTATTACATCCAAAGATCAGGCAAAAATTTGCAGAATCCCTGAAAGCGGTCCTGCCGGTGGTGGGGATCGTGATCCTATTAAGCTTTACCATTGCTCCTATTACCTCAAGCATCCTGTTGTGCTTTCTGGTGGGAGCGGTGATGGTCATGGCAGGCATGATGTTTTTCACCCTGGGGGCAGAGATGTCCATGACCCCCATGGGAGAAAAAGTGGGCGCCAGAATGACCCAGAGTAAAAACATTCTGCTGATCGTAGTGTTATCTTTTCTGTTGGGCGTCGTGATCACGATCTCCGAGCCTGACTTACAGGTGCTGGCGACACAGGTGCCGTCGGTGCCGAACATGACATTGATCCTGGCAGTGGCGGTAGGCGTGGGAGTCTTCCTGGTCATTGCCCTTCTGCGTATGCTGATCGGCGTGGCACTGCCGCCGCTGTTAACCTTTTTCTACATAGCAGTATTCGTTCTGGCATTTCTCGTACCGGAGAATTTCCGGGCCGTGGCATTTGATTCCGGCGGTGTGACCACGGGACCTATGACCGTGCCCTTTATCATGGCTCTGGGTGTAGGTATTGCTTCCATCCGTAATGACCATCATGCGGCGGATGACAGCTTCGGTCTGGTAGCATTGTGCTCCATCGGTCCGATTCTTGCGGTGATGGTATTGGGACTGATCTACAAGCCCACCAGTGCAGATTATCAGCCCACAGCGATCCCGGAGATTGCGGATTCCGTGGAACTGGCGCAGCTGTTTGCCCATGGGCTTCCGGATTATATGAAAGAGATCGCACTCTCATTACTTCCCATTGTATTGTTTTTCGGTCTGTTCCAGATCTTTGCCCTGCGTCTGTCGGGGAAGACACTGGCGAAGATCCTCATCGGTCTGGTGTATACTTATATCGGACTGGTATTGTTCCTGACCGGCGCCAATGTGGGCTTTATGCCTGCCGGCAATTATCTCGGTCAGGTCATGGCAGGCAGATCCTATAGGTGGGTACTGGTGCCGGTGGGGGCTTTGATCGGATATTTTATCGTCAAAGCGGAGCCTGCGGTCTATGTGCTGAACCATCAGGTAGAAGAACTGACGGACGGCGCCATTTCGGCGCGCTCCATGGGCGTGAGCCTTTCCGTGGGTGTCTCCTTATCCGTGGCACTGGCGATGATCCGGGTGCTGACGGGAATCCCGATCCTCTGGTTCCTGATCCCGGGTTACGGAGTGGCGATCGGGTTGTCCTTCTTCGTGCCGAAGATCTTCACTGCCATCGCATTTGACTCCGGCGGTGTTGCCAGCGGCCCCATGACAGCGACCTTCCTGCTGCCGCTGGCACAGGGAGCCTGTGTGGCAGTCGGAGGCAATCTGGTGGCGGATGCTTTCGGCGTGGTGGCAATGGTAGCCATGACACCGCTGATCACGATCCAGATTCTGGGAATGGTATACCGGCTGAAACAGCGCAGGAGCGGCACGGAAGCTTTTACCGTTGCGGCGGATGCATTTGGTGCGCTGGATGAAAATGCCATTATTGAACTGTAGGAGGTGCGCCCATGAGTGAATTATATATGATGGTCACCATCACGAACAGACAGCTGACGAAAAAGTTCGTGGAATGCTATAAGGAGAACGGAGCGCAGGTCGGCACGGTCACGGTCGGTATGGGAACCGCAGCCAATGAGATCCTGGATTATTTCGGGCTGGACGGCATGGAAAAAAGCGTGCTGTTCCATCTGGTGACCGACGATGCCTGGAAACAGATCAAAGCGAACTTGCGGAAAAAGCTGCAGATCGATCTGCCGGGAATGGGCATCGCCTTTATCCTTCCCGTGAGCAGCATCGGCGGTAAGAAAGCGCTGCATTATTTAACCTGTGGGCAGGCGTTTGTAAAAGGAGAGGAGTCCGCATTGAAAGAGACGAAAAATGAGCTTTTGGTAGTGATAGCTAATCATGGATATACGGAACTGGTCATGGACGCGGCACGGGAAGTACATGCAGCCGGCGGTACTGTCATTCATGCCAAAGGAACCGGAACGGAGAATGCACAGCAGTTTCTGGGTGTGACACTGGTGCCGGAGAAAGAAATGTTATTCATTGTGGTAAAAAGTGAGCAGAAAAATGACATCATGCGTGCTATAATGGAGAAGGCAGGACTGGAGAGCAAAGCGAAGAGCATTGTATTCTCCCTTCCTGTGACAGATACTGCAGGCATGCGCCTGATGGAGGAGATGGGAGAAACATGACAAACGGCACATCCCGGCCGAGAAAACAATTCCTGGATATACTCAGGGTACTGGCGACCTGTGCAGTAGTGATGATGCACGTTCTGACAGGTGCGACAGATGTGACAGATGCGTCGATAGTGCCGGAATATCGGGGACTCGTTTTATCGATCATGGATCTGGTGACCTGGTGTGTCCCCGTATTTCTATTGATTTCCGGATATTTGTTTTTGCATCCGGAGAGAGAATTGACTTATCCGGTCATGATAGGGAAATATTGCAGGAGGATTGCGTTGGCGATCCTCCTATTCGGCGTTCCGTATGCAGCTTCCGAACTGGTGGTGACGGAACAGACCTTCCGCATCGGCATGCTTCCGGAAGCGGTGTGGATGACGCTGACAGGACGTACCTGGTCGCATATGTGGTATCTCTACCTGATTCTGTTCCTGTATTTGATCACACCGCTTTTGAAGAAGGTGCTGCAGATCCTTCCGGTGTGGTGTATCCGGGGCTTGCTGACCGTAATCTTTCTGGGGAGCAGTGTGGTGCCTTTTCTGAACAGAGTCACAGGCAGCAAGCTTCCGGTATTGCCGGAGGGAAGTGTTTATCTCCTGTATTATGTATGTGGATATCTGTTCGCAAGGAGAGAAGTCTGTGGGGACAACACAAGAATGGAAAACGAAGTGACCGGAACAGTCAATAGAAGCAAAAACAGATATTTACCGGTTGTGGCAGTTGTTCTGACACTGGGGATGATATTCAGCAGAGCAGTGGTGGGCTTCCCGGTGCAGATGGCATACAATTATCCGTTTACGGTAGTACTGGCGTTACTATTGTTTGCCATGGGACAGCAGGGAAGCAACGGAGCCGTTGGACATCGCTGTGAGATTCCCTGGCAGAAACCGGGAATGTTAAGCTTTGCGGTATACCTGGTACATCCGGTATATATCAATCTGTTCTACAAATTCATGAAAATTACACCGTTTACATTGCTTAAGCGGTGTGGTGTGGAAAACGCCGTGACAGGTAATATCGTACTGCTCTTACTGCTGTTTGCGTTTTGCATTGTTGTACTGTTGCTTTCGACGATTACCGCATGGGTGCTGCGCAAGATTCCGGTGCTTAGGAAGTATGTGCTGTAAAATACCGCCTGTAGATGCTATGATTATCTACAGGCGGTATTTTTAATCTTATCATTTTCAAGTACAGATCTTTATAATCGCTGCCACCGTCCGGAAGCACCGCAGGGCAGCACCAGACCACTCTCGGTAACGGGGAGACCGATCTCCTGAGCTTCCACATGACCGCCGAACTTCTTCGTCAGCGTATAGTTCATCATATAAGACAGTACCGCGGGCTGCAATCCGGTGGTATAAGAATTGATCAGGAAGAACAGCGCGTCATCGGACAATAACTGTGCGGTCAATGCTACGAAATCCCAGATATTATCTTCGATTTTCCAGATCTCACCCTTAGGACCTCTTCCGTAAGAGGGAGGATCCATGATAATGCCGTCGTATTTGTTGCCGCGGCGGATCTCACGCTCGACGAACTTCATGCAGTCATCCACAAGCCAGCGGATGGGAGCATCGGCAAGCCCACTGGCAGCAGCGTTCTCTTTTGCCCAGCCGACCATACCCTTGGACGCATCCACGTGAGTCACGGAAGCTCCCGCAGCAGCGGCGGATACGGTAGCACCGCCGGTGTAGGCGAAGAGGTTCAGTACTTTCACGGGACGGCCGGCATCATGGATTAGACCGGAGAACCAGTCCCAGTTGACCGCCTGCTCCGGGAACAAACCGGTATGTTTGAAGCTGAACGGCTTCAGATGAAAAGTCAGAGGATTCTGCCTGCCCGGCTGCTCTTTCTGGAAGGGCAGGGTGTAATGAATCGCCCATTCATCCGGCAGGTGGAAAAATTCCCATTCGCCGCCGCCCTTGGCACTCCTGTGGTAATGACCGTTTTTCTGCTTCCAGCCCTTATGATTGTGGGGCGTCTTCCAGATGACCTGGGGATCCGGGCGCACCAGAATATACTCTCCCCAACGTTCTAATTTCTCTCCGCCGGAGGTATCCAGCACTTCATAATCTTTCCAATGATTTGCAATCCACATAGGTGAAAACCTTTCTGTACATAAATGTTATAAAATATAGAAATCAAGGAATCTATTGAAAAACAACGGATTTCCGCGTCTTCCGACTTCCTTATCATATAATAGACGGGAGACTTTTTCAAGGAATACTTGTATGCCGGATCATCCGTTGGCAGGAATAGGGACGATTTCTACTGTGCCGGTATATCTGTACGAAGCAGCTTCCCTGATGGGGCTGGTGGTATATGTGTTTTAGGAATTACTTCGCGTGTATTTTGACAGCAAACTGTAATTCACTACAAATTTTTGTCATTTCATGTCATAAAACATAATTTTTCATGGAAATATGTTACACTTCCTTCAAACAATGGGTGTTGCCGTGCCCGAAAAGGAGCACGGTTTACAGACCCGGCAGTTACCGGTCTGAACATTTCGAAAATAGGATACCCAAGAGGGAGGACTCCATGAAAAAACGAGTATTGAGTATGATACTGACATTGATTCTCTGCTTCTCAACGCTGCCGATGACGGCACTGGCGCAGGAACCGGATGTGGTGGCAGAGCAGGGTGACCCTGCGGAAGAGCAGGAGGAACAGCAGCAGGAACAGCAGCAGGTAGCAGCCCCTGTGGAACCTACCGCTGAAAGCATCAGCGATAGTGATGCCGGCACGCAGGACACCGGGGCAGACGATGAGAAGAAGGCAGCAGTGCAGAAGGTACAGGCACTGATTGACGCTCTGCCGGAGACAGTGACGGTGGAAAATGCAGAAAGTGTCAGTGCGCAGCTGGAAGCTATCGACGAGGCTATGGCGGAACTGACCGAGGAACAGATCGCAGAACTGGATATGACACGACTTCATGCCATTTCTGAGGCGATGAATGCACCGATGACGGTGGCGGAACAGCATACGCACTGCATTTGCGGCAAGGATCATCATGTGGTAGGCGAACATACGGAAGAAAGCAAGACGACATTCACACAAAAATTATGGATGGATGGCGATACGCTGAAGATAGACGATAAGGCAGTGCAGACATCATCGAACATCAGCAATAAAGCTTTTTCAGGTATAGGCTATGTGTTACCTACGGGAAGCTATTATTTGGAAAATGACGTTCAACTGAAATATCCTCTTTACTTTGGAGATAGCGAGAAGAGAAATGTGAATCTTTGTTTGAACGGTAAGACCATTACAGCAAAAGGTGACTTTGATGCTATTATTCTGTACCGTGGTAGTGGTTATCCAGTGGTTTTCTCCCTGACGGACTGCCAGAATACAGGTAAAATCACACATAGTAACGAAAAAAGCGGTTGCGGCGTGTATGTGTTTTCTAATTCTCGAGCAACATTCAATATGTATAAAGGCTCTATTGATAGTAATGCTGGGCATGTGACAACAAGCAACAGCACCACGACTATTAACGGTGGCGGTGTGTCCATGAATAACAATAGTGGTTATAGCGGTGATGGTGGCATTTTCAAAATGTACGGCGGCACCATTACGAATAATAGCGCGACTAATGGCGGTGGCGTATATATGTGTAACAATGGCGGAAACATTTTCAAAATGTACGGCGGCAGCATTACCGGTAACACAGCAACCGACCAGGGTGGTGGCGTGTATTCTGCCAGCGGTGAAATTACCATGACTGGTGGTACCATCGACCATAATAATGCTTCCCAGGGAGCCGGCATGTATGAAAGTGGTGGAAGCGCTGCTATGTCGGGCGGCAGCATTACCGGTAACACAGCAACCGTAAAGGGTGGCGGTGTATATGTAAGCAAGGATGGCAACTTCAAGATATCCGGTTCGGTACAGATCACCGGGAATACAAAGGAGAGTGCTGCAAACAATGTCGAACTGGCTGCCGGTAAGACGATCACCATCCAATCCGACTTGGCAGACGGAGCATCTATTGGTGTGACTACGGAGAAAAAGCCTGGAACTGGTGACTATTCAAAGGTTGCTTCCAGTGCGGAAGGATATTCTCTGACTGAAGCAGATGCAAACCATTTCTTTTCGGATGTTGATCACGCCTATACTATTATGCGTGCGGACAATAAACTGATACTTACAAATACTGGAGATAGTACACTTCACTACCATCCCATCTGCGGTGAAACCTGTGCTCATAAGAATGCGGATGGCACTTCTCAGCATAAGGATGTGTATTGGGAAGCAACATCTACTTTGACAAATGATATGCCGGCTGGGTACTATTATCTGACCAAAAATGTTACATTGACACAATCATGGTGCCCTAAAGCAGGAATGGTTCTTGACCTGAATGGTCATGACATTATCATGAATGCCAATGGCTATGTAATCAGCAGAGGAAACGAGCCCGGGGATTTTACACTGACAGATTGTATGGGTGGACAAGGTAGATACGGAAAGATTACACATGGAAACAAGCATACTGGGGGCGGTATACAACTCGCCTCTCCGGCGTATTATTACTATTCAATGAGTTTTGAAATGTATGGTGGCTCTATTACCGGAAATATCGGATCCTATCCGGGCGTATGTTTGAAAGATAATTCAACTCAATCAATTACATTTAATATGTACGGTGGTGAAATCACCAACAATAAAAATACAAGCCCCACTGGCAGTTATAAAAGCGGTGGTGTGTATGTTGCAGCTGGTAATACTTTCACTATGACAGGTGGTAAAATTACCGGAAATCAAACAGCCACCGTCGGAGGCGGCGTATATGTAGACAAGCAATCAAATAAGCAAGGGAATTTTATTGTCAGCGGTGATGCGCAGATTACGGAGAATTATAAGACGGATGGTACGACTGCAGACAATGTTTACCTGCAATCGGTTACTAATGGAACACAAAAACAGGCATATATCCAGGTCAAGGGAGCATTGTCTAACAATGCATCCATCAGCGTGAACGCCGGAACAATTGATGAGGGCAGCTATAAGATTGTCGCACAAGGCTCAGAGTACCAGCTGACGGATAGTGACCTGCAACGTTTTACAAGTGATGCCAGCTATACACCGAAATTAGTGGACAACCGCATTGCGTTTACAAACGGTACGCCGCATGAGCATCCCATCTGCGGCAAAACGGGCTGCAACGACGATCACAGCAATGTACTGTGGAACCTTTTGACTTATGATGCTGACACGAAGCAACTGAAATATGGTGCAACCACAGCAAAACGGGAACCGATACCAAATTCAACTGGGCATTATGTATATACACTTCCGGCGGGCAATTATTATCTGGCGCAGAATATTACGCTCGAGGGTTCAATTAGTATTAGTGGCGACGTGAATATCTGCCTGAATGGATATGAAATTTCTACAAATCAATATAATAGAGTTTTTGAAATCAAAAACTACAAGCTTGCGGTTTGTGATTGCAGTACAAATCATTCAGGAAAAATAAGAGGTAATCAGCAATCGCTCGTTGTACAGTTGCAATCTAGCGCATCGTTTAATCTGTATGGAGGTACGATCTGCGGAGGCAAGTATGGAGTGTATGAAGGTTACGCTTCTAGTGGTGTGACCCTTTTCGGAGGCAGCATTACCGGTAATACAAACGGAGTAAGTGGTACGTATACCTCCCCGATAACAATTGGTGGCGATGCAAAGGTCATTAATAATACAACGGAAAATCTCTACCTGCTCTCCAACCAAGTCATCAGTATTGATGACAGTCTGACACAGGATGCCAAGATAGGCATCTTAACAGTCACTCAACCTTCAGCAAATAATAATATTCAGATTGCCACCAACGCGACGAATACTAAACTGGATTATTCCAAGATTTTTACATCCGATGCAACAGATCAGAATTATGTAGTCACCAAAGATGCAAAAGGCAGGCTGTACCTGGGAATTCATCAGCACAACTGGCAAGCCACTGCAGAAGGCGCTCAGATTACATTCAAATGCAGTGCGGATGGTTGTAAGTTGGAAAGTGATTTTGCTACAACCTATACGGTTACTGCACCGACGGATTTGACCTACAGTGGCAGCGAGAAAGTTGCTACGGTAACAAAGGATGATAAGTATTATGATGGTTTGGGCTTGCCCACTCCAGCTATTACCTATCAGAAATTAAAAGAAACAGAATATGTTGGCATTGAAGGAGCACCTAAGGATGTTGGTACATATCGGGCTTCGATTACGATTGATAACGTAACAGCCAGTGTAACCTACAATATTGTGAGCAAGGAAGTTCCCAATCCGACCATTACAGTTGCCGGAACATATACATATGATGGCACGAAGAAGGAGCCGTCTGTAGTTGTAAAAGACGGAGAGACGGTGATTCCTGACAGGGAGTATAGTGTTTCCTATGCAGATAATATCAATGTTGGCAACGCTACTGTAACAATTACGGATGTAGCAGGTGGAAACTATAATGTCAGCGGAAGTACGACATTCACCATTGATAAAGGAACCTACACCGGAACAGTAGGTAAGACGGTAAATATAATAAAGAACCGTAGCACTGCGCAGACAGGCACTCTGACGGCGGCAAACTTTTTCACGGAGGAAGCGGTACCCGAAGGCGCTGTGATTTCCAATGTTGAAGGTACTTTCAACGAAGATGTGGTGAAGCACTTGGCATTCTATCAAGATGCTAGAAAAATTTCCTATACCAGTGCGGAGAACATTACCTCCGCGATCGACCAGACCTGCACAGTAACCATTTCTTCTGCAAACTACCAGGATATTCAGGCAACCCTGACCTTCCATCCTACGGATAAGGAGACGGTTACAATCTCAGGTCTGACCTATACGGAGAAGACCTATGACGGCAGTGCGATTCAGCCGACCGGTACCCTGAAGGTATCTGGCGACAAAGTTCCTGTGAATGACCTGAAAGTGACGTATACAGGTATAGGTGACACGACTTACAACGGCACCGATGCACCCACGGATGCAGGTACTTACCAGGTGACTTATAAAGTAAGAGAGGACAATGATAATTATATCGGCGAGAAGACGTACACCTTTACTATTTCTCCGAAGGCTGTTACCGCAGACATGATCGGTGCCATGGCTGATGAGACATACACCGGCAGTCCTATTACACCGCAACCTGTTGTGACGGATGGCAATACTATATTGACTCCCGGCACGGATTTTGCCTTCAGCTACGACACGAATACCGATGCCGGTGCAGCGACCCTGACCATCACCGGAAAAGGGAACTACACGGGAACCGCAAACCAAAAATTCACGATCAAGCCGAAGGACATTAGTAGTGCGACAATCCGGCTGCACAACAACAGTTTTATTTATGATGGTATAGCGAAGAAAGTGGAAATTGCTTCGGTAACACTTGGTGAAAATACAAATACTTTGACTTTGACATCACCCACGGATTATGACATCAAAGCGGGTAATACGTTCACTAGTGCAAATGATGCCATCACTCTGACCATCGCTGGCAAGGGCAATTATACCGGAACCGCTGCCACGACATGGGAGATTACCAAGGCAAGACCTGTACTGGGGAATTTTGATGTGTCTCAGAATCTATCCACGCCGCTGACCTATGATGGTACGCCGAAGACGGTGACGGCTCAGCCGAGGAACGGCGTCATCGGTATGGGCGCGGTAACGGTGTGCTACGAAGGAAGCAACGGTACGACCTATGCCAGAAGTGAAACAGCACCTGCCAACGCCGGAACCTATCAGGTAATCCTGTCCGTAGTGGAAGGCAAGAACTACACCAAGGCAGAAATCGCAGCCGGTACACTGACCATTGGGAAGGCGGATCTTACAGTAGAAGACGTTACAGAATTCTTCGAGTACACGAAGACAGGCGCACAGACCATCAGCTTAGCGGAGCTTGTACCGGGAGCAACCAACTATGCACCCGGCACATATACCGGTGACAATGGAATTCTCACCGGAGATCTTACGATAGATGCGACCGGTCTTATGAAGTTTACATTGTCAGCACTGACGATAGGCAATATCGACGATAAGGTGACCGTGCCTGTGACCATTACCTCGGAGAACTATAAAGATGTCACTGTCAATGTGACGATCTACATCTCACCGGAATACCGGATTATCGACGGAGCAGGCAGCTCCTGGACACAGAATACCACGGGTACTGTTGTGATCCGCGGAAACGGCGAATATGACAGGTTCCGTGCTGTAAAGGTAGACGGAAAAGTCATCGATCCTGCTAACTACTACAAAAAAGAAGGCTCTACCATTATCACCCTGAAGGCAGAATACCTTAAGACATTAGCTACAGGCAGCCATACCTTTGCTATCGTCTGGGACAATGGTATCGCCGGTACCAGCTTTACCGTTGCTGCGAATACCTCCGGCAATAACAGTGGTAATAACAACAATAATGACAGCAATCATGGCAGCGATAACAGCGGCAACAATGACAGTGGTAATACGGCAGGTACGGCAGCCAATACCGCCGCTGCTCCTGCACAGGAGCTGGACAAGGTTCCGGCGACCGGAGATGCGTCTGGTATCTGGCTGGCACTGTTTGCAGTATCACTTTCCGGATGGGCAGTGATGATGGTATTAAAAAGAAAGCCCGGTCAAAAGGGTGACCCTAAGTAAAGAGATTGTGTAAAAGCTTTTCATGTAACCACAGCAATAACGGCGGCAGCCCCACCGCAGGGACAAAACTCTGCGATGGGGCTTTTACGCATTTTGCGGCACATATTTCTCTATGGGAATATAACTTATAGTGGTAAAGGTAGAAAAAATAATAATCATGTAGAAAAATGTTAAAAATATAAAATTATTCATGCAATATTCAGAATCTTTATGGAGGATGAATGATGTATAGAAAGATTATGGACTTCTTAGAAACGTGGAAAGAAAGTGAACATCGCAAACCTCTTATTTTACAAGGGGCATGCGTTAAAATAGGACTAAATCAAGAGAAACCTTATAAATAAAGGGTTTTGAATGGTTTAAGTCCTATTTTTTTCACAAAGACCGCAAGAATACAGATCTTTACAGGCTGTACAACACCAATCTGCATGAGAAGATCGAAATGCAGAAAGCCAAGGAGCTTTTGAAAAAAAGTAATTGAGTGATTAACCCTGTCTTGCTATAATTGAGACAGGGTTAGTTTTGAAGAAGATTATAATTTTCTTTCAAAATGGTTAAAATGAATTTGTGACAACACTGTTGACACAAATTGAAAGGTGAAATATGCTTATGGGCAAGGATTTGATATCAGCAGCCGGTTTAATTAAGATAATTGACGAATCCAGACAAAATGCTTTGAAGAAAGTAAACGAGGAGCTAATCAACATGTATTGGAAGGTTGGCGAGTTCTTAAGCAGGGAGTCTGAACAGGCTGCTTTTGGTGATGCATATATTGACGGTATTGCAGATGAGATACAGGAAGCGTTTCCGGGAATAAAAGGCTTTAATCGGAGAGGACTTTATAGAATGAAAAAATTCTATGAAACATATGTCGATGATGAATTTGTGACAACATTGTTGACACAAATAAGCTGGAGTAATCATCTGGCAATTATGTCTAAGGCAAAAACGCCGGAAGAAAGACATTTTTATATTAACTTATGCATTAAGGAATCATATTCAGCAAGAGAACTTGAAAGACAGATCAATAGCGGATATTACGAAAGATATATGTTGTCACAGGACAAATTACTTCCGGAACCGATACAGGGACTGAAGGATAATCCGTTTTTAGATTCATATATTATGGAATTTATTGATTTACCAAAATCATATAAGGAAAAAGATTTCAGAAAAGCATTGATACAAAATATGAAGAATTTTATTTTGGAGCTTGGAAAAGATTTTACTTTTATTGATGAGGAGTATGTTGTTCAGGTTGGTGGAGAGGATTATTCTATTGACTTATTATTTTTTCACAGGGGCTTACAATGTCTGGTAGCTTTTGAACTGAAGGTTGGGAAGTTCAAGCCGGAGTATGTATCAAAGATGGATTTCTATCTTGAAGCATTAGACCGTCAGAAAAAAAAGGAACACGAAAATCCTAGTGTAGGTTTGATTCTATGTGCGGCTAAGAATGATGAAGTAGTAGAGTATGCAATGAGCAGAACTATGTCACCGATGCTTGTATCAGAGTATCAGTTGCAACTACCTGATAAAAGGGTGCTTGAGAGAAAACTTCAGGAATTGGTTAATATTCCGCAGATAGAGGATTAAGGATTATGGGTAAGAGCAATAAAGTATGCCCTGTCTGTGGTAAGAAGATGAAGCAGCAATTTATCGGTTTGCAGCATTGTAAATGTGGTATGAGCTGGAAGAAGGACACAGGTTTCTTTGAACGGACAAGCGATATGGTGTTTGCGTTGGAAAGAGAGATAGATGGGAAAAAGAAAATAGTAATCAGATGAGACTTACAGCCATTATGGAGATTCATTTCTCTGTAATGGCTATTTTTATGCGAAAAAGAGGTGATTTGAGTTGAAGATAAAAAGGTCTACATGGATACCTATCAGCCTGCTTATGCCATCAAACTCTCTGCAAAAAACTTCGCATTTGAAGACAACAAAAAGATAGTGCCGCTCTATGCAGCGTTTTGTATCTGAATACGGCAGGCGACGAATCATAGATCGTCCGCAGCGGCAAGACTTTTTGCAACTTTCACACATTACAGCGATAGCAAACTAATTTGTTGACGAATCAGAGGTTCTTGTATATAATAAATCGTATCACTGTATACAATTTAGAAAATGTACAGGAAGAAAACTGTGAGGAGGCTTTTATGACAGGAAATACGCTGGGCTGGGTAATTGTGGCATTTGTGCTGTATTTACTCATGATGATCGCGATCGGAGCGTTCTATGCAAAGGGCAATAACAATTCCGAAGATTACTTTTTAGGAGGCAGAAAGCTGAACGGCTTCGTCGCTGCACTGTCCGCGCAGGCATCGGATATGAGCGGATGGCTGTTGATGGGACTGCCGGGAGCTATTTATTTAACCGGTGTCGGAGGTGACGGCTGGATCGCCATCGGACTGTTTATCGGTACGACGTTGAATTGGCTGTTCATTGCCACGAAGCTGCGCAGATATACGATCCGCGCTAATAATTCCGTGACGCTGCCGACTTATTTTGAGAACCGTTTCCATGATGAGAAGAAGGTATTGATGACGGTTTCTTCCGTTACTATTGTGGTATTTTTCCTGGTATATTGTGCGTCCGCACTTTCTGCCGGCGGTCAGCTGTTTGAGTCTGTGTTCGGTATTGATTATCATGTGGCACTGACCATCGGTGCACTGGTAGTACTGGTGTATACGTTCCTGGGCGGATTCACCGCGGTATGCGTGACAGACTTTATCCAGGGCATGCTGATGCTGGTCGGTATTCTGGCAGTACCTTTATTTGCTTATCATTTTTTGACAAGCGGCGGCACTACATTGTCAGCCGGTCTGGAAGCCGGCGGTGCCGACAGCACCAATTTCCTGAACCTGATGAAGAACGGTGACGGCAGCAACAATATCGTCAGCGTGATCTCCGGTCTCGGCTGGGGACTGGGATATTTCGGAATGCCTCATATCCTTGTGAGATTTATGGCAGTCCGGGATGAAAAGGAAATGACCAAGTCCAAGGCTACAGCCATCAGCTGGGTGGCATTATCCCTGGGATTTGCAGTGTTTATCGGTATCCTGGGCAGAGCTTATCTGCCGGAGCTGACAAACGGCAATCATGAGAAGGTATTTATCGAGATGATCAAGAAGGTATTTACGATGGAGATGCGGGCTCCTTTCATTGCAGGATTGTTCCTCTGCGGTATCCTGGCGGCGATCATGTCCACGGCGGATTCCCAGCTGCTTGTCAGCGCCTCCAGCGTAGCGGAAGATATCTTCAAGGGACTGCTCAAAAAGGACGCGGATGACAAGACCGTTATGAATGTCAGCCGTGTCACAGTACTGGTAGTAGCTGTGCTGGCTTACATCATCGCATGGAACCCGAACAACACCGTCATGGGACTGGTGTCCAATGCATGGGCAGGCTTAGGTGCCGCTTTCGGACCGCTGGTAGTGATGTCCTTATATTGGAAGAGAACCAACTTCCCCGGCGCCGTGGCAGGTATTGTCACCGGAGCTCTGGCTGTTATTGTATGGGATTACATTCCTCTCGTTGGCGGTCTTACCCTGGGTAAGGCAACCGGTCTGTATTCACTGGTAGTCGGATTTGCGTTAGGTCTTATCGCCATCGTGGCAGTCAGCCTGGCGACCAAAGCTCCCTCGGAAGAGATGTTACAGGAGTTCGAGGATGTGAAAGCGAACAGACTGTAAGAGGAAAAGAAAACAGAATAAGATATAAGATAAAGAAAAAGCACCGGATGAGTGAAAAACTTGTCCGGTGTTTTTTTCTAAAAAAATGACACCCAAACAACAAAAGGAACCTTAAACTTTCGCAAAAAATTTTCTAGGATAGTAGTATCAGAAATTAGAGTGAGGGACAGACGTATGAGACAAATAGCGTTTACAGATACCAAGGGAAGCTTTCAGCTTTTTCACGCACAGCAATATCCGGGATTGTATTTTCCCATCGCCGGGGAGTGCGGTCTGAAAAGTGCGTTGACACCGGGATTGGGCGGAGATGCCAAACTGGACCAGAACCATTTTCTGCTGGAACCGGCCAGTATGGGGAATCTGAATACAGCAAACGGCATAAGAAATTTCTGGTGTGTACTTAAGAACGGGAAAATGTGGTCAGTGACGGGGCTGAGTCCGGAGCAGGAGGCGCTTCGTTTCACAGAGGCGGAAGAGGATGTCACGGTAGCCGCAGGATATATGTGGCATACGGTGACCAGACAGGGGACAGTGGTTCCACTGAGAGCGACGGTGACTTCCTTTGTTCCTTATCAGAAAAATCTGGAGATTCATCAGATAGAGATTACGAATACGGGAGAGGAAGCACTGACCTTCCGGCCGGTGGCGGCGATTCCCATCTACGGAAGAAGCGCTGACAATATCAGGGATCACAGGCACGTGACCTCTCTGCTGCACCGGGTGACGGTGACCGAAGGAGGAGTACAGGTATGTCCGACGTTCTCATTTGATGAACGGGGACACCGGTTGAATCGGGAAATCTATTTTGTAAACGGTATGACGAAGCAGGGAGAGCTTCCGGAAAGCTATGAACCGGAGCTGGAACGTTTCACAGGATGCGGTAGTCTGTCGCGTCCTGAGGCACTGCTTCGTAAAATCGATCGCAGACAGCCGGGGTATCAGGTAAACGGTCAGGAAGCTTTGGGAGGACTTTATTTTGCAGAGAAGACACTGAAACCGGGAGAACATGCAACTTATCTGCTGTTCCTTGGAGCCGCCCACAGCCGGGAAGAGATCGGGATGATGCTGGCAGATTACACTTCCTATGACAGTGTGCGTAAGGAACTGGATCGGACCAGGCAGTATTGGAGCAACAAAGTAAACATTGAGATGCAGACCGGGGATGAGCGTTTTGACCGGTTTATGAACTGGGTGGATTTCCAGCCGGAACTGCGCAGAATCTATGGCTGTTCCTTCCTGCCGCATCACGATTACGGAAAAGGCGGTCGCGGCTGGCGGGATCTGTGGCAGGATTGTCTGGCATTGTTACTCATGAATCCCGGTGGGGTGCGGCAGATGCTTCTGGGCAATTTCAGTGGTGTCAGGATCGACGGAAGCAATGCCACGATCATAGGAGAACATATCGGAGAATTCAAGGCGGACCGGAATTCCATTCCCAGAATGTGGATGGATCATGGCATGTGGCCTTATCTGACCACCCGGTTATATATTGATCAGACCGGTGACCTGGAGATTCTGAATCAGCAGATCGGTTATTTTAAGGATTGCCATGTACAGCGCTGTCAGGGACAGGATCCTCTGTGGACGGAAGGAGAATACCGGCAGAAGGATACCAAAGGAAGAGAGTATACCGGAACGGTACTGGAACATCTGCTCTTGCAGCACCTTACGGCATTCTGGGAAGTGGGGGAACATAATCATATCCGTCTGCGGAATGCGGACTGGAACGATGCACTGGATATGGCCCCGCACCGGGGAGAGAGTGTGGCTTTTTCCAATGCTTATGCCGGCAACCTCATAGGCCTGGCGGAACTGATTGAGGAACTAAAGCGCAGAGGTTATGAGGAATTTCAGTTCCTGCAGGAGATGGAGATCCTGTTCACGGAAGATAGGACACTCTATGAGAATCCGGACGGTAAACAGAAGCTTTTAGAGGAATATCTGGGAAACTGTATGCATCATGTCAGCGGCAATACGATACGGGTAGATGCCGGAGAACTGGCGGAGAATCTCCGGAAAAAGGGACAGTGGATGCAGGAACACATCCGCAGGACGGAATGGATCGCAGACGGGGAGAACAAGGGATGGTTTAACGGTTACTATGACGATCATGGCGCTGCGTTGGAAGAAATCCGTCAGGGCAGAGCACACATGATGCTTACCGGACAGGTGTTTGCTCTTATGAATGGGACGGCGACAAAAGAACAGGCAGAGAAGATCATCCGCAGTGCCAAAGAACATCTTTTTGATGCTTCCTGCGGAGGGTATCGTCTCAATACGGATTTCGGGGAGATCAAGACCGATATGGGAAGAATGTTCGGATTTGCCTACGGAGAAAAGGAGAACGGAGCCGTGTTTTCCCATATGGCGGTCATGTATGCCAACGCACTGTACACAAGAGGATTTGCGTCAGAAGGCTATGAAGCGTTACAGGCGTTGTACAGGCAGGCCATGGATCCGGAGCGGAGTGGAATCTACCCGGGCATTCCCGAATATTTCGGAAAAGACGGCAGGGGACTCTACCATTATCTCACCGGGGCAGCCAGTTGGTATATGCTGACTGTGGTTACGAGAGCCTTTGGCGTCAGAGGCAGTTTCGGGGATCTGCTGGTGGCCCCCATGCTGTTGGGAGAGCAGTTTTCCGAGGAAGGGCTGGCAACGGTGCAACTCAAATTCAGGGGAAAGAACATACAGATCCTATTTGAAAATACAGAACGTCTGGATTATGGGGAGTATCATATCCGGGGCGTACAGGCAGGGGAGAACACGCAGTATCTTCAGGAAGAGGATATCGTCAGAATTCCGGCAGAACAGATCTTGAAAATGTCGGAATGTGGTGTGCACAGGATCGTGATCACCCTTGGAAAATAAGGAATGAGGAGGACGGACATGAAGGATTATGGAAGAAAGTCAGTATTTTCCGGATTTCTTCCGGGAATAGCGGGGAAATGCGGAATCCCTATGTGGTGTTTTTATGTAAACAGAGGGCAGGGCGTCGTAAGCTTTGGCGTAGAAGACAAAGAGCATGCAATCATGGAATTCTATCCGGCGCATGTGGCGTATCAGAATGTGAAACGTACGGGATTCCGCACCTTTATCAAAAAGGATGGGAAGTATTATGAACCTTTTTCTGTGGAAGAACTGTCACAGGAGATGGAAATCGGCAGGAACCATCTGCAGATCCTGGAGGAAAATCCGGACAGCGGTCTGCAGACGCAGGTAACCTATTATGTCCTGCCGGAAGAGCCGGTTGCTGCACTGGTCAGAGAGGTAACCATCACAAACCGGACGGAAAAAACATGCCGGCTGGAAGTGATCGACGGTATGCCGGCGGTGATTCCGTACGGCGTGAGTATGGGAAATATGAAGAATATGACCCAGACTGCCAAAGCATGGATGCAGGCCGTGACGCTGGGAGAGCATACGGAACTTTACAGAGTTCGTGCCAGTATGGAGGATTCGGCTGATGTGCGTGAGGTGCCCGGAGCAAATTTTGCCCTGGCGGTAGCGGAAGACGGGAAGGCATTTTCGCGGATCGTGGATCCGGAAGTGATCTTTTCGTATGATACGTCGCTGGGGAATCCGGAAGGGTTCCGAAGGCAGTCACTGGAACAGCTGCTTACCTGCAGACAGAACCGGACCAATATCGTTCCCTGTGCATTTTTTGCCGCGGATCGGGAGATCGGACCCGGGGAGAATATCAGACTGTATGAATTATACGGACAAACAGGGACTACGGAGAAGTTACAGGACTTTTTACAAAAGAAGCCGGACGGTGCCTTTTTCCGGAGAAAAGCCCTGCGTGCCAAACAGCTGACGCAGGAACTTACGGATGTCATTGATACAAGAACGGGGAATGAGACGTTTGATGCTTATTGCAGATACACTTATATGGACAATGTACTGAGAGGTGGCGAACCGATACTGCTTACAAAGCACCGATTGTTCTATCTGTATTCCCGTAAACACGGAGATCTGGAACGGGACTATAATGATTTCGCTATGGCACCGGAGTATTTTTCCCAGGGGAACGGGAACTTCCGGGATGTGGCACAGAACAGACGCTGCGATACGTTCTTCCATCCGGAAGTGGGAAGGCATAACATTCATATCTTTTACAGCCTGATCCAGCCGGACGGCTATAATCCGTTAAAACTGGAGAAGATGACCTATCGGTATGAGGGCAGCCGGGAAGCGGTCGTCAGTAAACTGCCGGAGACGGCAAAGACGGAAGAACTGCTGGCATTGCTGCAACATTCCTATACGCCGGGACAACTTTACGGAACGTTGGAGAGAATATCGGAGATAGCAAATGTGAAGTCCCTTTTTACATGGATTCTTGAGAACTCCGCAGAGGAAACCAATGCACAGTTCGGCGAGGGCTATTGGAGTGATCACTGGGATTACAATCTGGATCTGATCGAAGAGTATCTTACGGTATTCCCCGAAGAGGAACGAGAATTGTATTTTGAGGAAGCTTATCGGTTTTATCAATCTCCGAAGGGGGTTCTGCCCCGAAGCAAACGATATGTGAAGACACAAAAGGGGATCAGACAGTATCATTTTCTGCAGGAGATTCCGGGAGGCAATAAGGACGGAAAGGGGGACTTCCTGATGGATCCGCTGCGGGGAGGAGACCTTACGACAACACTTTTGGAAAAGCTGCTCCTGCTGTGCGCAGTGAAATTCTCGACTCTGGATGCATATGGCATGGGTGTGGAAATGGAGGGCGGAAAGCCGGGATGGTACGATGCACTTAACGGTCTGCCGGGTCTGCTTGGATCCTCCATGGCGGAGACTTATGAACTACAGCGGATGCTTGAGAAGACCATGGAAGTACTGGGAAAATATCCCGGGCGATACGAAATGCTCATCGAGCTGGAGGAGTTTTTCCGCAATCTGAAAAAGAATTGCCGGGAGTATGAACAGAACGAAGATTTTATGGAATTCTGGAATCTCAGAAACGACAGCAGAGAGAGCTATCGGGAGAAGGTATACGAAGGCATCTCAGGAGAACGCATTGGAGTGGACAGCGGGGAACTGTTGGAGATCCTGCAGACCTTCCGGGATCTGGTGACGGAAGGGATAGAGCGTGCCGGAAAATACGGTTCCGCCTGTGTACCGACTTATTTCTATTATGAAGTAACTGCGTATGAGGAAAGGGATGGAGAGATTGTCCCGAAGAGCTTCCGTGTGCATCCCGTAGCGGATTTCCTGGAGGGACCGGTGAGGTATCTGAAACTTCCCGGGAGCTGTGAGGCGAAGAGAGAGCTGTATCGTAAGGTGAAAAACAGCGATCTGTATGATAAGGCGCTGGGAATGTATAAAGTCAATGCATCACTGCGTAAGGAATCTTATGAGCTGGGGAGAGCTACGGCGTTCACTCCGGGCTGGCTGGAGAATGAGTCCATCTGGCTTCACATGGAGTACAAATATCTGCTGGAGTTGTTGAAATCCGGCATGTATGAAGAGTTTGCGGAGGATTTCCACAAAGCGGGAATCCCGTTCCAACCGGAAGAACGCTACGGCAGAAGTTGTCTGGAAAATTCCTCTTTCTTAGCCAGCAGCAGTAATCCGAACCCGGATATCCGGGGCAAGGGATATGTGGCGAGACTCAGCGGCTCCACTGTTGAATTTCTGCAGATGTGGAGAATCCTTATGTTCGGTATCCGGCCGTTCTATACAGAAAACGGGAAACTTTGTCTGCAGTTTGCACCGGCGATCCCGGAATATCTGTTGGATCAGAACCTGAGTATCCGTGCCAGATTCCTGGGCAAAACGGATGTAGTCTACCATGTGCCGTGCAGCAGAGCGTATTATCCCGGGGATTATCACATTTACAAAATGCAGCTGACAGACAGAGAGGGGAACACTTGTCTCGTGAAAGAAGACCGGATGGAGGATGCTTATGCCGTAAAGGTCAGAGAAGGCGATATCACCGGTATAGAAGTCTGGATGGAGGCGAGCAGATCATGAAACAGGTAAAACGGATCGAGACAAATTACAAAGAACAGAGGTATTGGCAGGAGACCGCGATTGAGGCCGCAGAGTGTACCGACTGTATGAATCTGGTGCAGCTGCTCCCACAGATCCGGGAGCAGACGATGGAAGGATTCGGAGGGGCATTCACGGAGAGCAGTGCGGTGAATTACCACCGTCTCGGCAAAGAACAGCAAAAGAAATTGATAGAAGACTATTTCGGCGAAGAGGGGCTGCGTTATCATTTAGGCAGAGTATCTATCAACAGCTGTGATTTCGCGCGGGGCAATTATACGTATGTGGAAGAGGAAGATGCGACGCTGCACAGCTTTTCCATCGTACACGACAGACAGCAGATCATTCCTATGATACAGGCTGCCATGGAGTGTACAGGAGGGAAGATGCATTTTCTGGCATCTCCCTGGTCACCGCCTGCCTATATGAAGACGAACGGTGAGAATCGCTACCACACAGTACACGGACGGGCTGGAAGTGTGCGCGTTCCTGACACCTTCGGGCGAACGGGTGCTGGTGGTGCTGAATAAATCAGAAGAAAACAGACCGGTAGTGATCCGGGAAGAAGACGAAGGTTTTCACGACGAGATCGCTGCACACAGCATCGTGACTTACGTGATGGACGGTGCCGCTATAAAATAGACACCTGTTATAAAAAAACACAATAAAAAAAAGACACCATAATAAAATTTGGTGCATTTTTTCCAAAGAGACATCCTCCTATAATGAAATCATCAACAAGATATTTCGAAAAAGGAGGATGTATTTATGAAATTGAGAAAATTGATTTCACTTGTACTTGTTGGGGCAATGACATTAACATTGGGGGCTTGTGGAAACAGCCAGACGACAGACACCACAGGAGATGGCACAGCACAGAGCGCAGCAGAGGGAACTACGCAGGCAACGGAGACCAAGGACGGAGATAAACTGGTGATCTGGACACTTTCCAATGACCTGAAGGATTTCGCAGACCGCTATACGCAGGAGACAGGTGTGGCTACCGATGTGGTAGTCATTGAGCCGGCAAACTATCCGACTAAGATCCAGACAGCTCTGGTAGGCGGAGAGAAGGAACCGGATGTCATCGTGGCAGAGCCCCAGATGCTTCAGGACTTCTACGATAACGGATTCTTTGCAGATCTGGATCAGTTCGGTGCCAAAGATTATGAAGGTAAGATCGTAGATTATGTATGGAAGATGGGACAGGATGAAAGCGGTGTACAGAGAGCCGTATCTTATCAGATCACTCCCGCAGGTATCTACTATCGCCGTGATATTGCAAAAGAAGTATTCGGAACCGATGATCCTGATGAGATCGGCAAGCTGTTTAAAGATTACAGCACGATCATGACCACTGCACAGAAGTTAAAGGATGCCGGTTACAGAATCTTTGCATCTGACTCCGAGATCAATTATTTCTCCGGAGATTCCGCATGGGTCATCGACGGCGTGTTGAATGTAGACCAGGCAAGATATGATTACATGGATCTGGTAATCGATCTGTATCAGAAGGATATGACCGCATACGCTAACCAGTGGTCCACTCCCTGGTATCAGGCAATGGCGGGCGAAGTACCTATCCTGACCGCTGATATCCAGAACTATGCGGATGACTCTGTCAATGTATGGGATGCAGAGCAGTTCGCAGAAGCTACCAAGGATATGGAGAAGACTGAAGTATTCGCATTCGGACTTCCCAGCTGGGGCGTTCTGACATTGAGAGATAACGTAGGACCTACCTCCGGTTCCTGGGGCGTATGTGAAGGACCCGCTTACGGCTTCGGCGGTGGTACTTTCATCGGCGTATCCGCTAACTCCGCACGTCAGGAGCAGGCATGGAAGTTCGTAGAGTTCTGTACTCTGAATGAGGATACCGCAGATTGGTGGATCGATTTCTCCCAGGGTGATGCAGTATCTCTGATCTCTGTACTGGAAGCACATGCAGACGATGAGAACCCGATCTACGGTGGTGAGAAGATGTACTCCCTGTGGCTGAAGCTGGCAGAAGGCATCGACTACTCCAAGGTTACCAAGTATGACCAGGTGATCGGTGATGCGTGGGGTGCAGCGATCTCCAGCATCAAGAAGGGTGAAAAGAGCCAGGAAGAGGCAGTGAACGAATTCTATGATACCGTACAGTCTACCTATCCTGAGATTCAGATCGCACGATAATCCGGGATGAATAAATAAACAGGAACTCTTTTGTCCGCAGTCTGTAAGCGGCTGCGGACAAAAAGAAGATTCCGGGAGGGTTATTATGGCAAAACCTGCAAATAAAACAAAAAGCAAATTAACAGCATACAATAATTGGGGATATTTTTTCGTAGCACCATTTGTAATCGTATTCTGCATTTTTTCGGTATATCCGGTTCTGCGGACGCTCTACTTAAGCTTTACGGATCTGAAGGTAGTGGGAACGCCCAACTGGATCTGGTTTGACAATTACAAGCGCGTGATTACCGATAAGTTCTTCTGGAGAGCTCTGTGGAACACCGTGCGGATCTGGGTGGTCAATATCGTACTCCAGCTGGGACTGGCATTTTTACTGATGATGGTATTCAGCGATGTTAAATATAAAATGAGAGGACTCGGAGTATTTCGTATTATATATTATTTACCGAACTTGATCGCGGCAACATCCATCGCTTTCCTGTTCAAGACACTGTTAGACTGGAGATATGGTACGTTTAATATCATGCTCAGTACCATCTTCAAAGCATTTGGTGCTTCTTATAATCCCGTCGACTGGCTGGGGAATACGGCAACTGCCGGTCCCACGATCGCAGTGATCCAGTCCTGGATGTGGTTCGGCAATTCCTTCCTGATGCTGATGGCAGGGGTACAGGGAGTATCCAAGGATTATTTCGAGGCAGCAGCCCTCGACGGTGCCGGCAGATGGACGATCTTCGGCAGAATCACATTGCCGTTGATCAAACCGATCATGATGTATGTAGCCATCACATCCCTGATCGGCGGCCTGCAGATGTTCGATCTGCCGTTCTTAATGGAAGAAGTGACATCCAGTGCTTATGCATCGACGCAGACCGTTATGATGTATCTGTACAAATTCGGATTCACCACAGGAACGACGCAGACGGGTTATGCTTCCTCGGTAGCATATATGCTGTTTTTGATTATTCTGACGGTATCTGTGATACAGCTGAAGCTGTTTCAACGGAAGGAGGATTAAGATATGGGATACAAGATCAAAAAAGGAATATTGTACATATTATTGATTCTTCTGGCAGCGACCTGCATGTTCCCTTTCTGGATGATGATCGTTAATGCCACCAGAAGCGGCAACGAGATCGTGACAGGATTTACCCTGATTCCCAGTACGCATCTGAAAGAGAACTGGGAACAGGTATTCCAGTTCTTTAATCTGTTCAAGGGTATGTGGAACAGCCTGATCGTATCTGTACCGGCGACACTGTTGTGTGCATATTTCTCCATGATGACAGCTTACGGCCTGGCATTTTACAAATTCAAAGGCAATAAGGTGATCTTCGGTGCCATCCTGGCATTCATGATGATCCCCGGACAGTTATCCCTGATCGGTTTTTACCAGTTATGTACCAAAATGCATCTGGTGAATTCCTACATACCGTTGATCCTTCCGGCAATCGCTGCACCGGGTACCGTATTTTTCCTGAAACAGTACACAGAGGCATCGCTGTCACAATCTCTGATCGAGGCTGCGAGAATCGACGGTGCCAGTGAGCTGTATTCTTTCCACCGCATTGTCATCCCGGTATTGTCACCGGCGGTTGCCACCATGGGAATCATGGCATTCATCGGCAACTGGAACAATTATCTGCTGCCGATGATCATTATTAACAAAAATGATAAGATGACATTGCCGGTCATGATGGCAACCCTGAAAGCATCCACGGACATTAACAGGAATCAGGGTGCGATTTATCTCTCCGTTGCGATTTCCGTCGTCCCGATCCTGCTTGTATTTGCTTTCTTCTCCAAATACATCATCAGCAGTGTATCGGCCGGAGCGGTAAAAGAATAATCAAAGTAAGCAAGCGGAAATGATTCTTAAAAAATAATCTGTAAATTGGCGAGAAAACACAGTTTTCCAGTGGAGACTGTGTTTTTTGCATGTTATAATGAACGTAGGCAATATTGTGTAATATACGTGAACAAAGCCGTAAGCCCGGACATCCCGGGAACACAACGTGTTTCCGGGATGCACTGTGAAGTTATCCGGAAGGAAAATGGAAAGGTGCAGTATGATGAAACGAAAAGGTGTGATCCGCATCGCGGTGATCGCGTTGTGTATGGCTGCTTTTGGCGGCTGTGGGAAACAGGAACAGACAGTGACTGACAATGGGGGTAAGGAACCGGTTACACTGGACTGGTATGTGAACTATTCCTGGTTTGTCACCGGTTGGGGAGAGAATCTGGTCTCCCGTACCATTACGGAAGAGACGGGAGTCTCTGTGAATTTTATCACGCCGAGAGGGAATGAACAGGAGAAACTGAATGCTCTGATCTCCTCGGATTCCCTGCCGGATCTGATCACGCTGGGCTGGTGGGAGCCGCAGGTGACGGAGATGATTGATAAAAATATGGTCTACCCACTGAATGAACTGGCAGATTCTTATGATATGCTGTTCTATGAGGTGACGGATCCAGATGTACGGAACTGGTATACCAGAGACGATGGCAATATTTACTGTTATCCCAATTCCAGTTATACGCCGGGAGATCTGGAGGAGCATGACAACATTCCCATGAACCAGACGTTTCTCGTGCGCAAGGATATCTATGAGGCACTGGGAAAACCGGATATGACGACGCCGGAAGGATTTTATGATGCTGTGGTAAGAGCGAAGGAACTGTACCCGGAAGTGGACGGAGAACCGCTGATTCCGATCGGATCGCATGTGTTTGACGATATGGGATGTGTATCTTTCGATAAGTATCTCCAGAATTTTCTGGCGATTCCTTATGAAAAGGATGGTAAATACTATGACCGGTATACGGATCCGGAATATATCCGGTGGCTGAAACTGTTCCGCCGGCTGGGAGAGGAGGGGTATCTGGCAGCGGATATTTTTGTGGATACCAGAACGCAGATGAGTGAAAAGATTGCAGAAGGCAGATATTTCTGCATGTTGTATCAGCGCACAGATCTGGCGGATCAGGAGAAAGTGTTGTATGCAAACAATCCTGAGAAAATCTATATTGCAGTGGACGGACCGAAGAATTCCAAGGGGGACGATCCGGTGCTGCCGTCTCCGGGCATCAGCGGATGGACGGTCACATTGATCTCCAAAAAGTGTAAAGATCCGGAGCGTGCCATGGAATTTCTGGATTACCTGATCAGCGAAGAAGGGCAGAAGATGGTCTATCTGGGAGTAGAAGGCGTTACTTATGACATGGTCGACGGAAAACCGGTGATCCGGGAAGAGGTGAAAAAGCTCCTGAATACAGACCGGGTGGAATACGACAGGTTGTATGGGGCAGATGACTGTTACTGGATGCTGCAGAATAATGTGATGCAGATGAAGTGGCAGCCGGAGCCGGAGGAGCCGTTGAAACAGCTGGCGGAGTGGACCTATCCCTATGCCAGATACACGGCACAATACGATGCCTCGCCGGATGACCATACAGAGCTGGGACAGATCAAGACCAGAGTGGACAGGCTGTGGAGCGAGACATTGAAAGAATTGTTGCTGGCATCTACGGAAGAAGACTTTGACGAAATATTGGAGAACTTTAAAGAGGAACGACAGAATCTGGGGTATGACAGCGTCATGGAGGATCAGACCAGACAGATGGAGGAGAACAAGCTGCGACTTGGAATCCGATAGAGATAAGGACATATAGCAATGAAGTTAAATTGGAAATTTACCATTGTCATCATAACAGCAGTCACGATTCCCATCGCAATTTTTGCGGGAATTTTGTTTTACAATCTGGAACAGAACACCATATCGGAAAATCGGAATTACATGGAATATAAAATGGACAAAAATGCAGAAACCATGTATACCTGTATGGATTCGGTCAATATGTCCACGCAGTTTTTCTTATCGGATGATGAACTGCTCCGGATGCTTGCTAAGGATAAGCAGGGAGAAGCGTCTACCACGCGGGAACTGGTGGATTTTCAGGAGACGGATATCAAGAATCTGGAACGGCTGGTCAGCAATAACCCGTTACTGTATTCCGTGCGTGTTTATTCCCAGACAGATTCCATACAGGAGATGATGCCCATACTGTATCGCCATGAACGGATGGAAAATCTGGCTTGGGCAGATGGGTACGAGGCTATGGAAACCGGTGCATGGATGTTCGGTTATGCGGATACCACGTTCTCATCACTGGTGTCCACACAGACCGGCAATCTGGCAGGCTATGTGACACCGGTGACGGATTACACACTGGGGGTAATCGGTACGATAGAGGCAGTGGTACCCATGCAGAATCTGTTCCCGGGACTTTATGAAAACGCAGCGGGAGAATGGGGCTGCTTTGTGGCAGAGGATGGAACGGTTTATTACGGAAGTAATTATACAAAAGAAGCCGAAGCACTCCAGGAGAAAATATGGGAGAGGGTACAACAGGAATATAGTGATACGGACGGGGAAGACAGCTTTGTGGCATATTATAAAATGAGCGGCAGTAAACTGATCGTCACGGCGTATCGTGAGAACGAACTTGGAGGAACCATCCTTGGAATCAAGAATATCACCGCGGAAATGCAGAAGGTGTACCGCACCAGGGCGTGGTTCATCGGCGGAATGATCGTCCTGTTAACCGGTGTGGCGTTCATCATCAACTGGATCGTCCTGCGTATGCTGCGCCAGTTCTATGAGATCCTGCAGAGTATGCGGGCTGTGGAAAAGGGAGACTTGTCGGTCCGCATAGCAGCCCACAGCAACGATGAAATGGGCGAACTGGGACTGCAATTGAATAAAATGCTGGATCGCATTCAGGATATCATGGAGGAAAATATCAACCGTGAAGTACTGGTGAAAAATTCCGAGATCCGTGCACTGCAGAATCAGATCAATGCGCACTTTATCTATAATGTTTTGGAGTCCATAAAAATGATGGCGGAGATCGATGAGGAATATGAGATCTCCGATGCTATTACCTCTTTGGGCAGGCTGCTGCGCTACAGTATGAAATGGACTTCCAAAAATGTCCTGCTTAAGGATGAACTGGATTATATCCATGATTACATGGCACTGATCAACCTGCGCTATGATTTTACCATCACGTTGTCTACCAATATTCCGGAGGAACTGCTGCGGCAGGAAATACCGAAGATGTCGCTGCAACCGGTGGTGGAAAATGCGATCCTGCACGGCATTGAACCGCTGGGTGTGGACAGCACAATCTATATCAAAGCCTGGACGGAAGAAGGGGACTGTATCATAGAGATCTCCGATGCCGGGCAGGGAATGACAAATGAGGAACTTAAGATTCTGACGGACAGATTGCACGGAAAAGTGGAAAAAGCAGAAGGAAAGGGCGGTATCGGCCTGAAAAATGTGCATGACAGGATCGGATTGGAATTCGGTCCGGAATATGGTCTGCAGATATTTACGAGAACGGACTGTTATACCAAAGTCAGGATCAGACTGCCGGGTAAAACAGACGGAACGGATGAAAATGTGGGAGGAAACAGAACTTGAAATCCTTATTGATCGTGGAAGATGAGAAAATGATACGCCAGGGACTGCGGGTAATGATTCAAAGAAGCGGTGTGCCGGTGGATGTGATTTTGGAATGCAAAAACGGAGAGGAAGCACTGGCGGTGCTGGAGACGCAGCGCATCGATGTAATGTTTACGGATATCCGGATGCCTCGCATGGACGGGATCGAACTGACGAAGAGAGTGCAGGAGCTGGCACATCCGCCCCTGATCGTGGCGGTCAGCGGTTATGATGATTTCTCTTATGCGGTGGAAATGCTGCGAAACGGCGTGAGAGAATATCTGCTGAAGCCTGTGGACCGGGACAAGATCGGGCAGATCATGAGACAGCTGGAACAGGAACTTGCAAGACGTCAGGAAGATTATGAAAATGAACTACAGATCGGCAGACAGCAGATGCGGCATCTACTGTCCGGTGCAGACTGCACTCCGGAAGAAATGCGGACGCTGAAGCAGAAATATGACGGACTGTTCTATGAAGGATCTTATGTGGTGTGCTGTGGGGAAAAAGAAGGAGAGGCGCCGGAAAACCCCGGAGTGATTTTCCTGGAAAATGTGGATGACGGTTGTGTTTATGTATTGGAAGAAGAAAACCTGTCCCCGTTTCTGAAAAACGAGCTGCCGGATGCCGATGTCGGTATCAGCAGACCATATCAGGGACTGGAACATCTGCAGGAAGCCTACAGGGAAGCATTACAGGCCAGAAAGAGAGCATTCTGTATCGGCAGAGTGGTATCCGGTGAGGAAGAGCCGTGCAGAGTTCCGTCAGGACTGAAGGAGGAAGCGGCGAAACTTTTACAGGAGCAGAACTGCTCCCAGAGAATCCAACTGGTTGGAAGTGGCAGAACGGAAGAACTGGACAGACAATGGGGGAGACTTTTTGCGGAAACGGCACAGGAAAGGATTGCTCCGGACGATTTTTTCCGTGTGATACAGGAGACTCTGCAGGAAATCGGGAAGATATACGGGGATGGCACAGGCACGGAATGGAAGGAAGAAAAGAAACGGCTGGAGCACATTCTTGCCTATGCGGATCTGCAACAGTACCGCGAGAATCTGATGGACTGGATCATGGAGATTCACAGAGAGAAGAACAGCAAAGAAGAAGGAACGGCTGCGGATCGGAAGATGCAGCTCGCGGTGGAATATATTGCGGAGAACTATAACAAGGATCTGAATATGGCGGTAGTGTCCAATTATTTGTCCATGAATTATTCGCAGTTTTCTTATTCCTTTAAACAGTATACCGGTGCAAGTTTCGTCAATTACCTAAAAGAGATCCGCATCCGGGAAGCCAAAAAGCTTCTGGCGGAAACGGATCTCAAGGTGCAGGAGATCAGTCTGATGGTGGGCTATGAGAACGAAAAGCACTTTATGAAGACATTTCGTAATCAGTGTGGTGTCTCTGCAACGGAATACCGCAAAAATATGAAAAAAGAGGAACTGTGATCTATTTTCCGGTATCTTTGATCACATGTTTCACTTTTGTCTTTTTGACCCGGTACATATTTTCATCGGCTTCCTGAAACAGGCTGCTGAGATTTGTGGGGACAGAATTTCCGGAAAGATCAAAAGTGGCGGAACCACAGCTGACAGATATGTTGTAAGGCTTATCACTCAGCTTGTTAAAGTGTTCCAGATATTGCCCGACACGTGCGAAAAAAGATCCGGAAGCTTCGGCGGAATCTCTCGGAAGAAGACAGTAGAACTCATCACCGCCGAAACGGCAGCAGATATCGTTTTCATCTGCCGCATTCCGGATTGCCTGTCCTATGGTCCGGAGTGCAAAGTCGCCGGACTGGTGTCCGAAGCGGTCATTGATCATTTTTAGTTCATCCAGATCCAGCACCAATGCATGCAGGAAGCGGAAGGAGGCACCGGATTTCAACAATTCCTGCTGATAGTGTTCCAAACCGTGCCGGTTACAGAGCCCGGTCAGAGAATCTTTCAGATAGAGGTTCTCCAGATATTCTGTCATGATACGTGTACGCTTGCTGTCGCATAGGTTGGCCAGAAGCTGGGTGATATTCATGATCCAGGGGACTTCCTTGAAATGAAAAGCAAGGTGGTTGTCCCAAAAAGCCATGGCAATATAACCAAAGGAACGATTCTCGAAAAACAGCGGAGAAATAATATAAGCACTGTGTGATGCGTTTTCTATAAACTCCGGAAGCAGAGCGGTCTTGGGAAAACTGCATTCCGGAAGCCTGTGCCCGTCACGAATGGCAAGCTTTAACAGAATCGTGTCACCGGAGAGAGGATCCTCCCGGGTATCCGTTTGCTCTGTCAGGGTGAGAATATGCTCCGGCAGGGTATCCCAGTCGGAATAGAGGCACAGATAGAATTCACTACACTGTTCGATATCCGGAATATATTTTTCAAGAACATCCATACCCTCATCAAGATCCGTAATATGCGAAAAGGCAGCAGACATACGCATGGAGCGGAGCGTGGAATGTTCCATATCTGCAATCTGTCCGTTCAGGGAACTGATATAAGAAAAATTGGATCCGGTCTGCTGACAGCTGCAACCGCAAGAACCTCTGTAGACCGGTTCGGCGAAAACGGTAGTTGCATGATCAGTGCGTCCCTGTAACCTTACGAACAGAGCTTCCACTGCGGTAGCACCCAACTGATAGGTAGGAAAAGTTACAGTAGTAAGCGGAGGAGTGATATTTTGCCCTTCAGGGGAATTGTCACAGCCTACGATGGCAAAATCATTCGGAATATGATAACCGAGAGAAAGCGCAGCAGTCCACAAACCCAGAGCAACACGGTCATTATAGCAGACGAACGCATCGGGGGCCGGCGTATCGTTTGTGAAAAAGTATTGCAAGGCACGGAGGTAATCCTCCATGGTTTCATCACAGGAGTAAATATCGGATGCGCTCACAGACAAAGCGCGTTGCTGCATAACAGAGATAAAAGCTTTTTCCCGGCGTTTGGAAAAAAGCGCTTCCCCACGGCTGCCGAGGTAACAGATTCGTCTGGCGTTATGTACATCGATCAGGTGGGCGGTGAGTGCACCTGCGGTCAGATTGTTTTCCAAAGAAATATTGGGAAAAGAAGGCTCATTTTCCGTGATCTCAATTACCGCACAGGACTGTTCTTTTAAAACAGCGCATATTTTGTCGCGCAGCTTAGGGTCGGTATAGGTTCCGGAGGCGAAAATGACGCCTTCGATATCAGACCAGTTAGGAATACGCAGGATGCTGGATTCCCCTAAGGAATAATCACCGAGATCTTCTCCGTCGCTGGTGGTATAGATTTCGGTTTTATAGCCGTATTCCGTTGCCGCAGAGATCACACCCTGGCAGAGCCCCTGCTGGTAAGTGCCATAAATATGGGATATGAACAAAGCTAATTTCTTCTTATGATACATAGGATTCCCCTCCTTAAGTTCTAACTTTAATATTATTCGATAACACATCTTTTTTCAAGATTGAACAGGTGCTATTATTTATAGAAGAAACTCACAAAAATACAGTGACAAAGCTGTGCAAAACAGCAAAATAGAATTGTACTAAAAAAAATACAATATTTTAAAAAAAAGTCTTGCAATGCCCGAAAATACAATGTATACTAATCCTTGCTGTGGCATGATAGCTGTGAAGCGTGAGGTTGCCGGTTCCCAGTAATGGAGACCGGGTTTTCCGTGGAGCGAATGTCAAGTTAGAAAACTGACGGCAAGTCACTGTACCAATTAACATCTGCCTTGAGCAGTAACAACGTGTAAGTTTATGACCGGAGAGAAGAAAGCGTTGCACAAAGGTCGCAGACACACACGGGAAAGTGTACAGTCACCGCTTGTCCGTACAAAAAGTAAGTATTAACTTACAAAAGTGCGAAAAGGAGGCGACTTTTTTTATGGCAAATCAGGTAATGAGAATTACATTGAAAGCTTATGAACATCAGCTTGTTGATGCATCTGCCAAAAAAATCATCGAAACTGTTAAGAAGACCGGAGCTCAGGTGAGTGGTCCCGTGCCTCTTCCTACCAAGAAGGAAGTTGTTACCATTCTGAGAGCAGTACACAAGTACAAGGACTCCAGAGAACAGTTCGAGCAGAGAACTCACAAGAGACTGATCGACATCATGGCTCCCACTCAGAAGACTGTTGATGCTCTTCAGAGACTGGAAATGCCTGCCGGTGTTTACATCGACATCAAAATGAAGAACAACTAATAAGCATTCAAAGTAAAGCCAAAACAACAAAAACCTCTACTTAGACGTAAGAACACAGCGCGATGGACAATCGCCGGGGAAATACGCAATGCGTATTTCTAAGCGTTTCGAAGAAACGCTTTGGTCCGCTATGTAGAACACAGGAGGTAAAAATGAAGAAAGCAATTTTGACAACAAAAGTTGGAATGACCCAGATCTTCAATGAAGATGGCGTGCTCGTTCCCGTAACCGTGCTTCAGGCTGGTCCTTGCGTGGTTACTCAGGTAAAGACCGTGGAGAATGACGGCTACAGTGCTGTACAGGTAGGCTTCGTTGACAAGAAGGATAAGGTTGTTAACAAAGATGCCAGCGGCAAGAAGCAGATCGTACACAGACATGGTGTGAACAAAGCAGAGCAGGGCCACTTCAAGAAGGCCGGCGTAAGCTCCAAGAGATATGTAAGAGAGTTCAAGTTTGAGAACGCTGAGGAGTACACCCTTGGTGCAGAGATCAAAGCTGATATCTTCGCTGCAGGCGATAAGGTAGATGCTTCCGCAATCTCCAAAGGTAAGGGCTTCCAGGGCGCAATCAAGAGATTCGGACAGCACAGAGGACCGATGGCTCATGGTTCCAAGTTCCATCGTCATCAGGGTTCCAACGGTGCATGTTCCTCCCCTAGCCGTGTATTCAAGGGCAAGGGAATGCCTGGACATATGGGTTGTGTAAAGGTAACTGTTCAGAATCTTGAGGTCGTAAGAGTAGATGCTGAGAAGAATCTGCTTCTGGTAAAGGGTGCAGTACCCGGACCTAAGAAAGCTTTAGTAACCATCAAAGAGACCGTTAAGGTTGAGGCATAGTTTAGGACGAAAGGAGGACCAATCAGATGGCAAACGTATCTGTTTACAATATGGAAGGCAAAGAAGTTGGTACAATCGAATTAAACGATGCAGTGTTTGGTGTGGAAGTGAACGAGCACCTGGTACACATGGCAGTTGTACAGCAGCTTGCAAATAATCGTCAGGGAACTCAGAAAGCAAAGACCCGTTCTGAGGTATCCGGTGGCGGAAGAAAGCCCTGGAGACAGAAGGGAACCGGTCATGCAAGACAGGGTTCAACCAGATCTCCCCAGTGGGCAGGCGGCGGCGTAGTATTCGCTCCCGTTCCCAGAGATTACTCTTTCAAGCTTAATAAGAAAGAGAAGAGAGCAGCTCTGAAGTCTGCACTGACCAGCAAGGTTCAGGGAAGCAGCCTGATCGTAGTTGATGAGCTGAAATTCGATGAGATCAAGACCAAGAACTTCACCAATGTTATGAATAACTTAAAGGTAGAAAAGGGACTGGTAGTGATCGCTGATAACGATACTAACGTAGTTATGTCTGCCAGAAACGTAGCTGATGTAGATACCACCCTGGTAAATACCATCAACGTTTATGACGTAATGAAGGCTAAGACAGTTGTCCTGACCAAGGCTGCTGTTGCAAAGATTGAGGAGGTATACGCATAATGGCTGATATTAAATACTATGATGTAATCCTCAAACCCGTTATTACCGAGAAGAGCATGGCCGGCATGGGCGAGAAGAAGTACACCTTCCTCGTTCACACCGAAGCTAACAAGTCTCAGATCAAAGAGGCTGTTGAGAAGATGTTCGAAGGTACCAAGGTTAAGAGTGTTAACACTATCAATATGGATGGTAAGAACAAGAGACGCGGAATGGTTACCGGCAAGACTGCCAAGACCAAGAAGGCAATTGTTCAGTTGACCGCAGATAGCAAAGAGATCGAGATCTTCGCAGGTCTGTAAGATACAAGCTACTGCTTAAGATTCAGGTATGCGGCACATAAGGTGTCCGCGCAAAAAATCATCGTAAAGGAGATACAGCAATGGGAATTAAGACATACAATCCCTATACACCGTCCAGAAGAAACATGACCGGTTCTGATTTCGCTGAGATCACCAAGACCTCTCCCGAAAAGAGCCTGTGTGTTTCTCTGAAGAAGAACTCCGGCCGTAACAATCAGGGTAAGATCACTGTAAGACATCGCGGCGGCGGTTCCAGAAGAAAATACAGAATCATTGATTTCAAGAGATACAAGGATGGCATTCCTGCTACCGTAATCGGTATCGAGTACGATCCTAACAGAACAGCAAACATCGCGCTGATCTGCTACGAAGACGGTACCAAGTCCTATATCCTCGCTCCCGAAGGTCTGACCGACGGAATGAAGGTTATGAACGGTGCAGAGGCCGAAGTCAGAGTAGGTAACTGCTTACCTCTGTCCGAGATCCCTGTAGGTACTCAGGTACACAACATTGAGTTATATCCCGGCAAGGGCGGCCAGCTGGTTCGTTCCGCCGGTAACAGCGCACAGCTGATGGCAAAAGAAGGCAAGTACGCTACTCTTCGTCTTCCCTCCGGTGAGATGAGAATGGTTCCCCTGGTTTGCCGTGCAACTGTTGGTGTTGTAGGTAACGTTGATCATAGCCTGGTTAAGATCGGTAAAGCCGGACGTAAGCGTCACATGGGCATCCGTCCCACCGTACGTGGTTCCGTCATGAACCCCAACGACCATCCTCATGGTGGTGGTGAAGGTAAGACCGGTATCGGTCGTCCCGGCCCCAGCACACCTTGGGGTAAACCTGCTCTTGGTCTGAAGACACGTAAATCTAAGAAGGCTTCCAACAAGCTGATCGTAAGAAGACGTGACGGCAGAGCAATCAAATAGTTAAGGAGGAAAGATCATGGCTAGATCACTGAAAAAAGGACCTTTCGCAGACGCAAGCCTGTTGAAGAAAGTCGACGCTTTAAATGCATCAGGACAGAAGCAGGTTATTAAGACCTGGTCCCGTCGTTCTACAATTTTCCCTTCCTTCGTAGGACATACGATTGCTGTTCATGATGGTAGAAAGCATGTTCCCGTATACGTTACTGAGGATATGGTTGGTCACAAGCTCGGTGAGTTCGTTGCAACCAGAACCTTCAGAGGTCACGGCAAGGACGAGAAGAAATCCAAGGTTAGATAAATTAATCGTTGACCTGGAGCTAAAAATATGCTATCTTATATAGATGGCTGGGAGAGCTGTGCGCTCTCCCGAGGGTCTTCCCTCGAAATTATATTGAATTATATATTTAGAGGAAAGAAGACGGGATATTTTTGTGCGCAGCACTTAGGAAACACACGGGTGCGTTGCGCGGTTTCAGTTTGAAAGGAGGACCAAATCTATGGCTAAAGGACATAGATCCCAAATTAAGAGAGAAAGAAACGCTCAGAAAGACACAAGACCTTCAGCTAAGCTGTCTTACGCAAGAGTATCTGTTCAGAAGGCTTGTTTCGTATTAGATGCCATCAGAGGCAAAGATGTACAGACTGCACTTGGTATTCTGGAGTACAATCCCAGATATGCTTCCAGCCTGATCAAGAAGTTGCTTGAGTCAGCAATCGCAAACGCTGAGAACAACAACGGTATGAATACCGAGAACCTTTATGTTGCAGAGTGCTTTGCAAACAAAGGACCTACCATGAAGAGAGTAAAGCCCAGAGCACAGGGCAGAGCTTATAGAATCGAAAAGAGAATGAGCCACATTACCATCGTTCTTGATGAGAAGAAGTAGGGAAAGGAGCTATTAAAAGTTTATGGGACAGAAAGTTAATCCTCACGGCCTGAGAGTCGGTGTTATTAAAGATTGGGATTCCAAGTGGTACGCTGATGCAGAGTTTTCTGATTATCTGGTAGAAGACTACAACATCAGAAAGTTCCTGAAGAAGAAATTATACAGTGCAGGTGTTTCCAAGATCGAGATCGAGAGAGCATCTGACAGAGTAAAGGTTATCATCTATACTGCTAAGCCCGGTGTAGTCATCGGTAAGGGCGGTGCTGAGATCGAAGTAACCAAGAAAGAGCTCTCCAAGTTAACCGATAAGAAGGTTATGGTTGATATCAAGGAGATCAAGAGACCTGACAGAGATGCACAGCTGGTAGCTGAGAACATTGCGCAGCAGCTGGAGAACCGTGTATCCTTCAGACGTGCAATGAAGTCCTGCATGGGCAGAACCATGAAGTCCGGCGCTATGGGTATCAAGACCTGCTGTTCCGGTCGTCTGGGCGGTGCTGATATCGCTCGTGCTGAGTTCTACAGCGAGGGAACCATTCCTCTGCAGACCCTGAGAGCAGATATCGACTATGGTTTTGCGGAAGCAAACACCACCTATGGTAAAGTTGGAGTTAAAGTTTGGATTTATAAAGGCGAGATACTTCCTACAAAAGGAAATCAGATGGAAGGGAGCGATAAATAATGTTAATGCCGAAGAGAGTAAAACGTCGTAAACAGTTCCGTGGTTCCATGGCCGGAAAAGCTTCCAGAGGTAATACCCTGGCATATGGCGAATTTGGTCTTGTTGCTACAGAGCCCTGCTGGATCAAGTCTAATCAGATCGAAGCAGCCCGTATTGCGCTTACCCGTTATACCAAGCGTACCGGTAAAGTATGGATTAAGATTTTCCCCGATAAGCCCGTAACTGTAAAGCCCCTCGGTACTCGTATGGGTTCCGGTAAAGGTGCTGTAGATTGCTGGGTAGCAGTTGTTAAGCCCGGACGTGTAATGTTCGAGATCGCCGGTGTTCCCGAAGAGGACGCTCGCGAAGCATTACGTCTTGCTATGCACAAGCTCCCTTGTAAGTGTAAGATCATTGCTAAGGCAGATGTGGAAGGCGGTGTGACAGAATGAAATCAAATAAATTTGTAGAAGAATTGAAGACAAAGTCCGATGCAGAACTGGCACAGGAGCTGGTAGCTGCTAAAAAAGAACTTTTCAATTTGAGATTCCAGAACGCAACCAATCAGTTAGACAATACTGCAAGAATCAAAGAAGTAAGAAGAAACATTGCACGTATTCAGACTGTTATCACCGAGAAGGCTAGAGCGTAACGCTTAGGTGCGTAGAAAGGAGATCAAACCGTGGAAAGAAATTTGAGAAAAACACGTACTGGTAAGGTTATCAGTAATAAGATGGATAAAACTATTGTAGTTGCAATCGAAGAGCATGTTAAGCATCCCCTTTACAAAAAGATCGTGAAGGATACCTACAAGCTGAAGGCTCATGACGAGAATAACGAATGCAACATTGGCGATATCGTAAAAGTTATGGAGACAAGACCCCTGTCCAAGGACAAGAGATGGAGACTTGTTGAGATCGTAGAAAAAGCTAAATAAATCAGTTCGTAAGAAACCGCGGAAGCGGTGAAGGAGGAATAACATGGTTCAGCAGGAAAGTAGACTGAAAGTTGCTGATAACACCGGCGCAAAAGAGTTACTTTGCATTCGTGTTATGGGCGGCTCTACCAGAAGATATGCACAGATCGGCGACGTGATTGTTGCTTCCGTTAAAGATGCAACACCAGGTGGCGTTGTAAAAAAAGGTGATGTAGTAAAGGCAGTTGTAGTTCGTTCCGTAAAGGGCGCTCGTCGTAAAGACGGTTCTTACATCAAGTTTGATGAGAACGCTGCAGTTATTATCAAAGATGACAAGACTCCCAGAGGAACCCGTATCTTTGGGCCGGTTGCAAGAGAGCTCCGTGAGAAACAGTTCATGAAGATCGTTTCTCTGGCTCCCGAAGTATTATAAGGAGGTTGCCACATGTCTACTATGAAAATTAAGAAGGGCGACACCGTTAAGGTTATCGCTGGTAAAGACTTAGGTACAGAGGGCAAGGTTCTCTCTGTAGACGTAAAGAATCACAAAGTCCTGGTTGAGGGCGTGAACAAGATCACAAAGCATGCAAAGCCTTCTCAGGCAAACCCCAACGGCGGTATTGTTGAGAAAGAAGCTCCTATTGATATTTCAAACGTTATGCTTGTTGTAAAAGGCAAGACCACAAGAGTTGGCTTCAAGATGGAAGACGGCAAGAAAGTACGTTTCGCAAAGTCAACAGGCGAAGTAATTGACTAATCAATAGGAAGGAGGAAATATAAGTGAGCAGACTGAAAGAGTTATATTACAATGAGATCGTCGATGCTATGACCAAGAAATTCGGTTACGCTAACGTAATGGAAGTTCCCAAGCTCGACAAGATCGTTATCAACATGGGTGTTGGTGAAGCAAAAGAAAACGCTAAGATCCTTGAGAATGCAGTTGCTGATATGGAAGCTATTACCGGACAGAAAGCAGTTCTGACCAAGGCTAAGAATTCCGTAGCAAACTTCAAGATCCGTGAGGGAATGCCGATCGGATGCAAGACCACTCTGCGTGGTGAGAAGATGTATGAGTTCCTGGATCGTCTGGTTAACCTCGCACTTCCTCGTGTCCGTGACTTCAGAGGCGTTAACCCTAACGCATTCGACGGCAGAGGTAACTATGCACTCGGTATCAAAGAGCAGTTCATCTTCCCTGAGATCGAGTTCGACAAGATCGACAAGACCAGAGGTATGGATATCATTTTCGTAACAACTGCTAAGACCGACGAAGAGGCACGTGAACTGCTGAGACTGTTCAATATGCCTTTCGCAAAGTAATCAAGGAGGTAAATTCTGATGGCAAAGACATCAATGAAGATTAAACAGCAGCGCAAACCTAAGTTCTCTACGCAGGCTTATACCCGTTGCAAGATTTGTGGTCGTCCCCACTCTGTACTGAGAAAATACGGAATTTGCCGTGTTTGCTTCCGTGAACTGGCATACAAGGGCGAGATCCCCGGAGTTAAGAAGGCATCTTGGTAAGGATAAAAAGTAATTCTAAGGCGTCAAAGTACGCCGCCTAAGAATTACTAAGTTTTATCCCTAAGAGAATTCCTTGCGGAATTCTCCGGAGCGAAAAGATTTTCTAAGTCAGCTCAATATGCTGGCTAACAAAATCTAAGTTTCGTCTCTAAGAGAATTTTCCCGATGGGAAAATTCTCCGGGATAAAAAGAAGTTTTGGTTATAAGAATTATCTTATAATATAGATGGTATATACAAAGTGTATGTACTTAGCATGATTCAAGTCAATATAAGGAGGAAACTAAATCATGACAATGAGCGATCCTATCGCAGATATGCTTACAAGAATTCGTAATGCAAATACTGCAAAACACGACACCGTAGACGTACCTTCTTCCAAGATGAAGCTGGCTATCGCACAGATTCTGCTGGATGAGGGATATATTAAGAAGTTCGACATCGTTGAAGATGGCGGTTTCAAGACCATTCATATTACCTTAAAGTATGGCGCAGACAAGAACGAGAAGATCATCTCCGGTATCAAGAGAATCTCCAAGCCCGGTTTGCGTGTATACGCCGGCAAGGAAGATCTGCCTAAGGTTCTCGGCGGTCTGGGTATTGCAATTCTTTCTACCAACCAGGGTGTGATCACCGACAAGAAGGCTCGTGAGCTTCAGGTTGGCGGCGAAGTATTAGCATTCGTTTGGTAAAGACGAAAAATAATTCTAAAGCGTCAAAAGACGCCGCTTAAGAATTATTAAGTTTCGTCTCTAAGAGAATTTTCCGCAAGCGTAAAATTCTCCGTGGGATGAAAAGATTTTAGCAACTATTGTAAGTTAGTAAATTAGGAGGTACGGGCATGTCCAGAATAGGTAGAATGCCAATCGCAATTCCTGCAGGCGTAACTGTAGAGGTTGCAGAAAATAATAAAGTGACTGTAAAAGGTCCCAAGGGTACTCTGGTAAGAGTATTACCCTCTGAGATGGAAATTAAAGTAGAAGGTGCAGAAGTTCTCGTAAGCAGACCCAACGATCTGAAGAAGATGAAGTCTCTTCACGGTCTGACCAGAACTCTGATCCACAACATGGTAGTAGGTGTTACCGAAGGTTTCGAGAAGAAGCTGGAAGTAAATGGTGTTGGTTACAGAGCTGCTAAGTCCGGCAAGAAACTGACCTTGAACCTTGGTTACTCTCATCCCGTAGAGATGATCGATCCTGAAGGCCTTGAGGCTGTAGTAGAAGGTCAGAATGTGATCATCGTTAAGGGTATCGACAAAGAAAAAGTTGGCCAGTATGCAGCTGAGATCCGCGACAAGAGAAGACCTGAGCCTTATAAGGGCAAGGGTATCAAGTATGCCGATGAGACCATCAGACGTAAAGTTGGTAAGACTGGTAAGAAATAATAGATAAGGAGAGTATGAAG
>CAKRRS010000006.1 GCA_934394665.1 uncultured Acetatifactor sp.
CTGCCAGAAGGCATTCTGTTCGTTCCGGGAGTCCGTCCCTTTGCCGATATTTATTTACTTCACTAACTTGCCATTTACAAAATTATGATATTCGCGCATTTCACATCATTCGCGAGGTCATACACTTTTCCCGTGGTGAGTCCCATGACCCGGGGTCTTAGAACAGACCCCTGGATGTTCTCGACGACACGCGCGGTCTCTCCGTTACTGAGTGCCACGTCGGTGCCTACAGGATAGAGAATGACGCTCTCGAGGAAACAGCGCATAACGTGAATGTCCAGTTCTTCCGTCATGGACATGATCATTTCTACGGCATCCCGTGGGGAAAACGGCTTCTTGTAGGGGCGTTCCGTTACCAGCGCATCATAGATGTCGGAGACGGAAATCAGCCGGGCAAACAGATCGATCTTATCGCCGGTCACACCGATGGGATATCCCCTTCCGTTTATTTTCTCATGATGCTGCAGCACACCTAATTTGATTTCCATGGAGAGATCGTCTTTGGTCTGGAGAATCCGGTAACCATATACGGAATGCTGTTTCATAATGGCGAATTCTTCGTCTGTAAGTCTTGCCGCTTTGTTTAATATTTCATTCGGTACTTTTGATTTCCCAATGTCATGTAAAAGGCCCGCAATGCCGATTTCGTAGACCTGTTTGTCATCCAGTCCGTATTTTCTTGCAACGATCATGGACATGGTCGCTACATCCACGCTGTGTTTGAAGGTGTATTCATCGCTGACCTTTAATGCACCGATATCCACTGCCACCGCATCATTATCTTCAATGGCACGCAGTAGATCATCTGTTATGCTCCTGGACGCATTGGTGAAGTCCGGCGATTGCGTGTCCTGGTACAAATACTGCACGCCCTGTGCCACACGGTTTCTTACGCTCTCAGAGATCTGTACTTTAGCAGGATCCTTGACCTTCACCTGATCATATTTTTTCTGTAAGGGTTCGGGCAATGACTGTGTCTTATCTGCCTCTGCCGGTTTAATATCTTCCGTGCCTTCGCAGGTATAGATGCCTGTGACTCCCATTTTCTTCAGCGCATCAATATGGAAGTCCTCCAGTCGGGTTCTTCTGGCGATCAGTACACGACCCGCACGGTCTATGATTGCCTGATCGATCATCATTCCCGGCTGCACGATACGCAGCGGCACATATTTCCTCCTGATCATCGGTCCCTTCCCCTTTCCGAATGATTTTAGTTCATGCATTATTGTAGCATATCTTCATGAAATCTTAAAGATATCTGTCCAAAAGTTTAAAACTGCTTAAAAGACTTTTTATCAGACATTCCTTTATACTCTTCTATAGAAAAAGACGGTTATTTTGTCAAAAAAGGGACTCTTGGGAGGGATTTTTATGAATACAAATGCAGCACATCAGATACCGGTGCATCAACAGCGCCGCAGAATTTCCAGACAGGAGATGCTCCGCCGGAAGCGAGCCATCCGCAGAAGGAAACGCATTGCACGCTTCTTCCGCATTTCCGTTGCTGTTTTGCTGCTTCTCACCGCAGTATCTTTTTGGCAGGATTACGGTGGCGAGATTCTGCCCACCGTCAATCATCTGTACTACCAACTGACTGCAAGATACGACCTGCCGGTATCCAAATATGATTTTGCCGCGCTGCAAGAAGAAAATGAAACCGCCTTCGCCGAAAGTCTTTCGTCCGTCGATGCAGATGCTGAAAATATCACAGAAGCCCTGTCAGATCTTGTGAAAAACAATGCAGAAGCTGCAGATTTCGTAGCTGACTACCCTAATCGGCAAAATTATCTGGGGCAGTCTATCGACCTCACTCACGATGTCATCATCGGACAGGTTCCTCTGTTCCTGCAATGGGACAAGCGTTGGGGCTATGTGTCCTTCGGCGACAGCATCATCGGTCTCTCCGGCTGTGGGCCTACCTGCCTGTCCATGGCCTATGTATACTTCACCCGGGATTTGAACGGCACCCCAAGAGAAATGGCTTCCTATTGTGAAAAAAACGGATATTATACAGAATCCGGTACCAGCTGGTCCCTGTGGACCGATGGTCTGTCAGCTTTGGGTCTGTCCGGCGAAGAATTATCCTTAAGTGAAAACAGTATGAAAAAAGCCCTGGATCAGGGCAATCTTATCGTGTGCAGCATGCGACCGGGGGATTTCACCACCTCCGGCCACTATATCCTGCTCTTTGATTATGATGACACGGGCTTTTGTGTCAAGGATCCCAACCGGGTAAGCAACAGTTCCCACACCTGGGACTATGTCACGCTCTCCCCGCAGATCAAGAATCTGTGGGCCATCAGCCCCACTGGTTTCTGACAATATCCGCTAAGATCTTTGCCGTGCCGTCGATGCCGAACCGGCTGCTGTCGATCATGAGATCTTTGTGGTCGAAGACACTCTGCCAGCCGGGAATGTATGCCTTGTGGTAGCGGTTACGTGCTGCGTCAACATCACGCATCATCTTTTTCGCTGTCTGGGGATCCATCTGAAGATTCTCCACGCAGTTTTTCAGTCGCGCTTCCTCCGGTGCATAGACGAACACATTCAAATGATTCGGAATGTCTTCCAAAATATAATCTGCACAGCGGCCTACAATAATGCAGGAGCCTTTTGCCGCAAAATCACGGATGATATTTTTCTGCGTATAGAAGATCTCATCTTTCAGGCTGGACATTCCCATCCCCAAGGGATATTGTCTGCGGAAAAATGTGGACTTCATGCTTTCTTCCTCGTCACTGATGACGGATACCGGAAGTCCCATACGCTTCGCCGTGGCTTCCACGATATCTCTGTCCAGGAATTCGATTCCCAGATTTTCTGATAATTCCTTAGCAATGGAGCGTCCCATACTTCCGAATTGTCTTGAAATTGTGATCACATATTGTTCCATACAAATCCTCATTTCCGAGCGACTTTGTCACGAAAAGGCAAAGTGAAATTCACGTAGACAATTCCACTTCCGCCATCAAAGCTATTTGCTTTCGCTCAGAAGCAAATAGCCAAACCTCTATAAATATGGCTTGTGAAAAATCCATTTCCCCGAAAGCAACAAACAAAAGAGACATTCACTCCGCTACCACCCGTACCGGTCTCTTCCGCCGTTTCTGCATAGAACGCACCACGCAGGACAGGGTATAGTTGATAATAAAATAAATCAAGGCAGCAACACCAAACAGCACAAATACATCGGATACATTCACATTTCCGGTACCGTTGTAACGGCTGGCTGCGGACAGCAGCTGTTTTGTCCTTGCCATCAGTTCAATGGTTGCAACATTCGCCAGATAGGAAGAGTCCTTGATCGTGGTGATGACCTGGCTTAACAAGGTCGGAATCACGTTACGATAAGCCTGTGGCAGGATAATATAAATCATGACCTGTACCACATTGAATCCCTGTGCATGACCGGCTTCAAACTGTCCGTGTGCAATGGAGTTCAGACCACCGCGGATGATCTCTGCGATGACGGAAGAGGTAAACAGGATCAGGGCAACTGCCGCCTTGAACAACAATTTCGTCTCTACCGTGGTCAGCCCGAATAATTTCCGGTTGAACAGCTCCGGGCAGGGGCAGAACACCAGGCAGATAAAGATCCACAACAGTAACGGTGTGTTACGAAATACTTCTATGTATACGGTAGCAAGAACACCGAATATTTTCGTCTTTTTACTTGTGCAGTAGTTTCTGCACAGTGCCAGAATTGAGCCCAGAATAATTCCCAGTACAACGGCGATCAGCGCAATGATCAGGGTAAATACGGTGCCCTTCAGGATATACGCCATGACGCCCTTCTGGCCCAGAATGGAAAAGCTTGCTTCCAGATTACTCATTGTCCGTCACCGTCCCTTCTGTTCTCTGAAACATTACCCTCTGGTCTCTCTTCTTCAAATGGATCTCCCAGACACTGGCCGTCTTGGAAAGAGGGTAACAGATAATGAAAAATAACAGGCCGCTGACCAGATAGGCCGGAGCATACGCGCCGCCGGTATTTTCACCGGTGACAAAGCTGTAGGTCAGCGAGATCAGATCCGCGCCGCCGATAATATACAAACAAGATGTATTTTTGATCAGGTTCACGATCTGGTTTACCATGGGCGGCAGGATGATTTTAATGCTCTGCGGCAGGATAATATAGTACATCCGCTCCACATAAGTGAAGCCCTGGGACACCGCCGCCTCGAACTGTCCCTTGGGAACGGCCTCGATGCCGGCGCGTACCACCTCAGCCATATAGGCTCCGGTGTACACGCCCAGTGCAACGATACCGGTGGGCAGGATTCCGATACTGTGACCGGAAAACGCCAGTGCATAGTAGAAGAAACACAGCTGTAACAGGATCGGTGTATTCTGCATGATCTCTACATAGATTCTGCTGATGATCTGCAGCCATCTTTTACCGCTGGTAGCCATCAGACCGAAGAGAATTCCCAGTAAAAGCGATAGCAGAATCGCGAAAACCGCTGTCTCCACAGTATTCAGAAGTCCCAACAGGAATGTACTCCTGTATGCCCAGACCTTACTCCAGGCTCTTGCTGAAATGATTCCTGACATAGTGTTTCCTCCTAAATATGTTTCTTTCATTTCATCCGGGATTCTTTCCACACACAAATAACATAATGTTTGGGGCGCAGCATCTAAATATCCTATGCTGTCCTATGAATACATCTCCGAATGGTAAAATCAAACTTCATTCCTGTGTTACTCTAATCCATTCTCAGCAATCAGGCCATCAATCGTGCCGTCTGCCAGCCATCCCTGTACCAGTTCATCCACATAGGTGGAGAGACCGGAACCCTTGGTAGTGGCAACGCCGTATTCCTGAGGAGAGAACTTGTCGTCGATGTAGGAACGTCCGTCTGTCTTGTAGATAGCCAGGATGGACTTATCTACACAGAAGGCATCTACTTCGCCGGCACTCAGTGCAGTGGAGATTGCAGGGTAGTCATCATACTGCTGGAAAGAGATTCCGGTGGTCCACAGTGCGGGATCAAAGGTATCTGCATCGAATCCGGTGCCGTCGATCAGTCCGGCATCGATCATTGCCTTGGTCAGTGCCTTTGCGGAAGTAGAGCCGGAAGATACGCCGACCTTTTTGTCTACCAGATCTGCCAGAGAACCGATGCCGCTCTTATCCTCTACCAGTACGGTTACATAGTCTGTATAATAAGGAGTGGAGAAATCCCAGCTCTCTCTTCTCTCATCGGTAATGGTGAAGGTAGCCAGTACACAGTCGATATCGCCGGAATCCAGAAGCTCGGTTCTGGTCGCTGCGGTAACTGCAGTAAATTCTACGTCTACGCCCAGGCTCTCAGCGATCTTCTCTGCAAGGCTGATCTCCAGTCCGGAATATTCACCGGTTAACGTATCCTGGAAACCGAAGCCTACTACTGCATTTTTTACACCGACCCGCAGTACCCCACGGTCTACGATTGCCTGTACATCTGCTGCCAGTGCTCCGTCCGCTGCCGGAGTTTCTGCTGTGGTGCTTTCTGCCGCAACACTTTCTGTTGTGCTTGCTGCGGCCTCAGATGCAGGGGCTTCGGCGCTTCCGCATCCGGTGAGTAAGGTTGCTGTCATTGCCATTGTTGCTGCCAGTGCAGTCCATTTTTTCAGATTTTTCATAACATTTCTCCTCCTTTTAATTCGCATATTCTCTGACTATTCTTCACCATATCCGCAATATGTAAGGTGATATGGCTGAAATAGTGATCTATCTAAACACGGAACTTTCTGACTGACTAAGCTGCTGTTGCTGTTCCGTGGTCAGACCATGAAAAACAAGTCTGTACGTCCTAGCGGATGATCTTTCCCAGGAACTGTTTTACCCGCTCATTGGAAGGATTCTCGAAGAAATGGTCGGGTGTTCCTTCCTCGATGATCTGTCCATCCGCCATGAATACGATGCGGTCCGCTACCTGTCTGGCAAATCCCATCTCGTGGGTGACCACTACCATGGTGATATTTTCTTTTGCCAGCTTGATCATGACATCCAGTACTTCCTGAATCGTCTCGGGATCCAGTGCGGAAGTCGGCTCGTCGAAGAGGATGATCTTCGTCTGTGCACACAGGGCTCTCGCAATGGCGATTCTCTGCTGCTGTCCGCCGGATAAGGTGGTAGGATATACATGTGCCTTATCCCTTAGTCCCACGACATCCAGATAATGATAGGCAAGGTCTTCCGCCTCTTTCTTACTCTTGTGATGCAGCTTCATGGGAGCAATGGTGAGGTTTTTCAACACTGTCATGTGCGGATATAAGTTAAACTGCTGGAATACCATAGAAATGGACTCCCGAATGATTTTTGTCTTATTCGCATGGGTCAGCTTCTGTCCGTCGATATATACCTGACCGCTGGTCGGCTCCTCCAGGAAATTCATGCATCGTACAGTCGTAGACTTACCGGAACCGGAGGGTCCGATGATAACCAGCTTTTCGCCTTCTTTTACTTCCAGATTTACATTTTTCAGCACCTGGAGATCTCCGAAATTCTTACATACATTTTCCAGTCTGATCATTTTGCTCCTCCAATCTGTGTTCCGGGCAGGAATTTTGATAACAGAAAAAGGCGCTCTTACCGATTCGGTAAAAACGCCTTTGTTTTTATGGGTTACATATTAAACAGTTTTGTACGCTTTGTCAACACTTTTTTTAACTATTCAGAGCCAAGGCAATTTTTAAAATTTGCGAATAAGGCTCTGAATAGTTACATTTTATTTTATAAGCTCTTTCAGCACTTCTTTTGCCTTCTCCAGCTGATTGTCTACCGGGTCATCGCTGTCGTAATAGGCCTCTCCATCAAACTCACAGACGACATCCGGTTCGATACCGGTGCCGTGGATGTTGCGTCCGTTTGGCGTATAATAAGCGCTGATTGTGATTTTGATTGCCGATCCGTCAGTGAACGGCATGATCTGTTGTACGATTCCTTTTCCGAAAGTGGTCGTACCTACCAAAGTTCCGATGCCATAGTCCTGAATCGCTCCCGCGAGGATCTCGGACGCACTGGCACTATTCATATCCACCAGTACTACCAGCGGTACTTCCAGCGGATTCTTGCCGTCACAGGTGTACTCGGAGCGTTTGCCTGCTTTGTCCTCAGTATACACGATCATGCCTTCCGGAAGCAGCTTTCTGGCGATCTGTACCACGGCATCCAGGCTTCCGCCGGGATTACCTCTCAGATCAAGGATCAGCCCTTCCATGCCGGAACCTTTTACAGTAGCCAGTGCATCCGTGAACTGGTCTATGGTGACATCATCGAATTCCGTGATCTGGATATATGCCATGGTATCATCCAGCATCTCGTATTTCACCGTGGGGCTTTCCACTCTGGCTCTCTCTACCGTAATATGGAGGTAGTCTCCTGCGCCCTGGCGGACGATCGTTAAGTCCACTGTGGTGCCTTCTTCACCCCTGATCATGTTTACAGCTTCTGTCAGGGTCTTGCCTGCAGTGGATTCCCCGTCTACCTCGTAGATAATGTCATTGGCTCTCAGATCCACACCCGCTGCCGGAGAACCATCTATGACGCCGCTGATCTTCGGCAGATTCGTATCTGTATCCATACTGACATACGCACCGATACCATAATAGATTCCCTGGGTCTGTTCCGTCAATTCCGTCAATTCTTCCGCTGTATAATACTCGGAATAAGGGTCATCCAGGGAATCCATCAGTCCCTTAAACATACCGTCTTCCAGCTGTTCATTCGTCACATCACTCAGATAAAAATTTTCTTTTACCGTATCTTCTAGCAGCTGCAGTTTTTTCACCGTCTGCGCATTAACTGCGGAGTCAGCGTCGTAAGACACCTGTGATGACACATTCTCCTTCATGCTGAAAATACGGTGAATCTGAAAAGCAATGAAGATCACGCCCACGACCAAAAGGGTCGCTGCGAATCCTACGATCAGTCCGCTTAAGAACAGCCCTTTTTTCTCCGTTCCGGCAGCTGAAGGAGGTATCGTTTCCGACTTCTGCGCTGTCGGCTTTAATTGCTTATTTTCGTTTTCCTCCATAAATGCTCTCCTTATGTTTTAAATAAAATGGCGTTGTGCCACAATACGCATTTCTCCGCACTTCGTGCTCTCGAAATGCTACATACATTCGCAATCCGGGCTATCGCCCTGCTTGCTCATGTATGTTTACTCTGCTAATCGTTATAGCGCTTTGTCTGCAAGCAGCCACGCGCTCTACGATTGCAGAGTTATTGTGACAAGTAGTTCCAGGGGGAGGTATACGCTCCATCTTTTCTGACACTGAAATGGAGATGATTACCCGTGGAACGTCCCGTGCTTCCTACGGCTGCTATGGTCTCTCCCCTCACGACCACATCATCCTTGGATACATATAATGCGGATGCATGCATATAAATGGTGTACAATCCGCCTCCATGATCTATCATCACATAATTACCCATGGTGTTGCTGTAAGTAGCTGCCACGACCTGACCGTCGTAAGCCGCATAGATTGCGGTTCCTTTCGGTGCCGCAAAGTCCACACCATTATGGAATTGCTCGATTCCCAGTGTGGGATGAATACGATTCCCGTAATCATCCGAGATTCTGGTGTAAGTGGCAAGTGGGAACTTAAAAGTACCGCCGTCATAGGTCAGTACCGTACCGTTGGCTTCCAGAATTCTCTTTTTCTCGGCGATAATCGCTGCTTCCAATGCCGCGATCTCCGCATCCTGATCGGCAATGGACTGCTTGTATTCTTTGATTGCCTGTTCCTTGTTGGAAATATCGGATTCGTATGCTGTGATATCACGGTTCTTCTGATCGATCAGCGCCTCCATGTTGGACTGTTCCTGTTCCACCCCGGCTTTGGCTTCATCCAGAATCGCTTTCTCGGCTTCCAGTTCTTCTTTGCACAGTTCGATATATTTGCGGTTCTCCATGAAGTCTTTCCACTGCTGCCTGTCATAAGCCATAACCAGCTCCACGAAGTCCGCACGGTTCAGGAAATCGCTGAAGCTTTCTGCCTTGAGCATCATGTCTAGCAGATAGGAGTCGCCTCTCTCATACATCAATCTTATGCGCTCGACCATGGCATTTTTCTGATTTTCTTCTTTTTCCAGCGCTGCATCGAGTTCTGCCTGCGTCTGCGTAATCTCCTCTTCTTTCGCCGTGATCTTGCTCTTCAGTTCCGCAATATTCTGTTCGATTTCACTCAGATTCTGATCCAGCTGTGCCACGTAATTCTTCAGATTACTTTTCTGGGTCTCCAGATCTTTTTTGATCTGCTCCAGATTGCTCAGATTGGTCTTCATCTGCTCTTTTTCTTTTTGTGCCTGGTTGATCTGATCCTGCTTTTCCCGAATACTGTCAGAGGTAATGGAGGACATACTGGTGGCATTTACATGTAATCCCCTTACGCAAACCGGAATTGCCAGTGCCAGACACATCACCAGACATAAAATTCTCTTTTTCGTCTTATTCAATTTCGTCTCCGTTTTATCTCTGTTTTCCCCGGTTTCTGCTGGGAACAGCTTCCTACGATCCTTTACCTATACATGCAGATGCTTTCTGACAGTAGTCACACTTCCCAGGAAACCGATTCCCACACCTACGCCTAAGGATACCGGGATCAGGATATGGAATATCTCCTGCACTGACAGGAAATTCAAAAATCCGCTCAGCACCATGAATCTGTTGATCACATAATTCAATGCATAATTGTACAGGGAATAGATCAGTCCCAGAGGCACTGCCGCGCCGATCAATCCGATAATCATACCCTCCAGTACGAACGGTGCACGCACGAAAAAGTCTGTCGCACCAATGTATTTCATAATATTGATCTCTTCCGAACGTACAGAAATACCGATTGCTACAGTATTGCTGATCAGGAAAATGCTGACTGCCAGCAGGATCACAATAATCCCCATAGATACATACGCGATCAGCAGATTCAGTCCGCTCAGCGTATTTGCCGTCATTTCCGAATAGTTGACCTTACGCACTTCCGGAATGGACTGCAGCCAGGTCACCAGCGCATCCTGCATGGATACGTCACTTAAGAAAATCTCATAAGTGTCCTCACCTGCCAGCGGATTCTCTGGGAACCCTTCCGCATAATCTTCACCAAAATAATCCGGTCCAAAGGTAGCCCATGCTTCATCAGCAGACTTAAACTGTACCTCTGATACTTCCGCACGCTTCGCGATCTCCTGGCCGATTTCTTCCATCCGCTGCTCGGAAGGGATCTGCCCTTCGGTATGGCTCTCGCAGTTGTCCATCTCACTATGGAAAAATACGGTTACGGATACGCCTTCCTCCGCCGTTTTCAGGATATTCTGGAAATTCGCAACGATTGCATAAAACAGGCCAAATAAGAACAGACATGCGGATATCGTTGCAATGGAAGCAAGGGAATACCATTTGTTACGGAAAATATTGGCAAAACCCTGCTTAATTGTATAAAAAAGTGTACTAATCTTCATCAATATATCCACCCTTCTCTTCGTCACTGATGATCACGCCCTTTTTCATCGTGATCACACGCTTCTGCATGGCGTTGACGATCTCCCGGTTATGGGTTACTACCACTACTGTGGTGCCGCTTTCGTTGATCTCCTCTAACAGCTTCATGATCTCCCAGGAGTTATTCGGATCCAGGTTACCGGTAGGCTCATCCGCCAAAAGTATGGAAGGATTATTCACCAAGGCTCTTGCCAGTGCCACGCGCTGCTGTTCCCCACCGGAGAGCTGCTTTGTCTTGGCTTTGTATTTGCCTGCCAGTCCCACGGTTGCCAGGATCGCAGGAACATTTCTGCGGATTTCGCTCACGGGTGTCTCTATGATACGCTGTGCAAATGCTACGTTTTCGTAGACATTACGGTCATTGAGCAGTCGGAAATCCTGGAATACAACGCCCAGGTTACGACGGAAACGGGGAATCTGTCTGTGCTTCAGCTTTGCCAGATCATTTCCCATAACATAAACACTGCCGCTGGTAGCCGTAAGCTCCCGCAGCAGTAATTTGATCAATGTAGACTTACCGGAACCGCTGTCACCTACAATAAATACAAATTCTCCTCTTCCGATGCTCAGGGTCACACCGTTTAATGCCGGAGAACCGGAAGAATAAGATTTGCTGACATTGTCTAAGAAGATGATGCCGTTTTCTTCTATGATTTTCTCTCTTTTCAGCCTTTGTGCTTCTTTATTTGCCATTTTAAATCGTGCCTTTCTTAATTCTACGTATTGTTCACTATTCAGAGCCTCAATTTGCAAAGTCGCTCCTAGCGGAGCTTTAGGGAATAGTGATCAATACTCATACGTTTCCATATACTTCATATACTTTACAACCATCAGCGCAATCTTGAACGTGATGGCGTCTTCGAATACTCTCAGATCCAGTCCGGTGCTCTTCTGCAGCTTATCCAGACGATAAACCAGCGTATTTCTGTGAATGAACAGCTGTCTGGAAGTCTCGGAGACATTCAGGCTGTTCTCGAAGAATTTGTAAATTGTGGTCAGTGTCTCCTCGTCGAAATCGTCCGGACTCTTGCCGCCGAAGATCTCACGAATGAACATCTTGCACAGAGGAATAGGCAGCTGATAGATCAGACGACCGATTCCCAGTTCGCTGTATGCAATAATATCCCGCTCATCAAAGAAAATCTTACCTACATCCAGTGCCATCTTTGCTTCTTTATAGGAACGGCTGACTTCTTTGATCTCATGCACAATGGTGCCGTAGGCAATACGGATCTCCTTAATGCCTTCTTTCAGAAGTGTTGCCTCTAATGCTCTCGCTGCCTTTTCGATCTCTTTGCCGGTATCGGTCTCGGAGAATTCTTTTACCACGATCACATTGCTCTCATCGACAGCAGTAATGAAATCCTTGCTGTTGGTGCCGAAATGATTCCGGGCGATTTCCAGGACATTGTTGTCCTTGCCGCCTGCTGATTCTACGATCATGACCACTCTGGGTACATCTGTCTGGATATGCAGCTTCTTGGAACGGCTGTAGATATCTACCAACAGGAGATTATCCAACAGCAGATTCTTGATAAAGTTGTCCTTATCAAATCTCTCTTTATAAGCTACCAGCAGATTCTGGATCTGAAAAGCAACCATTTTGCCAATCATATAGACATCTTCACCGGTGCCGCCGGCTACCAGAATATACTCCAGCTGCTGCTCGTCATAGATCTTGAAATACTGATACCCCTGAATCTCCTGAGAGTCTGCCGGTGAGGAAGCGAATTCCACCGCAGGCTTAGAGCAGTTCCCCATATCCATGGTGGCAGCCACTTCCTTGCCATCCACGTCCATGACGCATAACTCTACTCTGGCGATTCCTTTCAATCCTTCAATGGTATTCTGTAAAATCTGATTCGATATCATCTTCTGCTCCTTCAGTCCCCAACCATATTTTTTGCCGTTACCCCAAAAATACCCTAAGCGTTGATATGTTTAGCGAGCATCAAATTCAAAAGTCTGATCATACAATCCCGGACGACTTTATGTCTTTGATCCTCTCATATCGTATATAATACAAATTTACAAAAATTCTAGTAAAATTGCAATAGTTTTTTATGCACTTTTTAGTAAAATTGCCATTTTCTTTTGAAAAAAGGAGTCCGGGAAAATCATTCCACGGACTCTTTTCGTCTTATCGTTTCTTTTGATGTCTTTTTACAGATACATATCGATATTACCACCCAGCTGGGGAGTTACACTTCTCTCCATCGCTGCAGAATCGATCATCGCAACGATCTGCTGTCCCTGGGTTTCCTGGGTATCCATTACTTTACCGAGTACCGCTGTTCCTACTTTTGTCTGTAAATCATTAGAAGCCATTGACATTGATAATGCTGCAATATCCATGATAACACCTCCTATCTCACTTTCTATGAGTAAATTTATTAATTCGCCGGTCGTCAGTCACGCAAGCGTGTTGACTCTCTTGCACTCATTATATCATAAGCTCACGAATTCGTGCTTTCGCACTCTACACCCTGCTTCGCAGGATGATTCGTTCGCTAATGAGTCCAGAAAACCAAATGTCTGCTTCGCAGCCGCTTGGTTTTCCTTGAGACTCATTATATCACATTCTTACAAAAAAAACTGCAATTTATCGTACTCTCCGGATGCTCTTCTCGGTAATTTGAATCTTACCTTCTTTTAACAGATGTCCCACCGCGCGTTTGAACTCATTCTTGCTCATGCCGGTCTCATAGTTGATGACTTCCGGTGCGGATTTATCGTTAAAAGGCAGGGAGCCTTCGTAGCTGTCCAGCAGCTTTTCGATCTTTTCCGCGTCTTTCCGAATCTGCAGGTATGCTTTTTCGCGGATGCTCAGAGTAAGCTTTCCGTCTTCGAGCACTTTCGCCACTCTGGCAGTCACCTGATCTCCTACGTTCAGTTCGTCGCCGCCGAAGAGTTCCTTACGGGGGATCAGGGCCGAAAAGCAGTCATCTACCGCTACAAAAGCACCGAAGTTTTTGCTGATCTCATAGATTCTTCCTGTCACCTTATCATCTTTTTGGTATGGGCTGTCTGTGCGCAGCTGCTCGTAGACATTCATGGTCGCACAAAGTCTTCCGCTCTTATCAATATACAGGGATGCCAGCACCTGGTCTCCTGCTTTTACCTTGTGTGTCTGCTGCTTGAAGGGCAGGAACAGATCTTTCTCCAGTCCCCAGTCTAAGAACGCGCCTACCTTGCCAACCTGTGCCACAGTAAGCAGTGCGACCTGTCCCATCACAAGCTTGGGGGTTCTCGTCGTTGCAATCAGGCGGTCACTGGAATCACGGTATAAAAAGGCCTCCAGCTCATCTCCCGGCTTTGCTCCCGCAGGCACCTGTTTTGCCGGCAGAAGCACCTTATCTTCCGGGGCATCTGCCGGTGCCAGGTATACACCGAATTCTACTTTTTTCACAATTGTGAGTGTCTGTTTTTCACCTAATTTCAGTTCCACGTTTTCTCCTGTTCTGTCTGTTTCACAGCTTTTGTTCCGTTATCGGTTCCTTTTTATTCTGCTATTATCACTACTCTAGTATCACTATTATTGTAGAAATTCTACAGATACATAGGGTCTGCCTTCCTCATCCTGCAGGCAGATGATATATCCGTTCTCTGTCTGCACTACATAAGGATGCAGCACATCATCCAGAAATGCCTGTTTTTTATATTCCGCACGCATCTGACGGATCGCAAAATCATCCGGCAGATATTCCATGGTAATATTCACATATTGCCCGTTATTCACGTGATGGTTGGTGTCCAGATGATGCTTTTTCACCACGATAGGTTCCAGCAGCTGTCCACCCTCCGGTACGTTGATCTTACGGGGGGCATAGTCCATGTCCAGCTTTTCGTCGATTCCATAGCCCCTGCGCATATCTTCATTGATCATCACCGGCTTGCCCGTGGCGACATCCAGAAGGCTCCATAGGGAGTTAGCCTTCGCGATATATTCCCCCTTGTCATCCAGCATGGCAAAATTACGATATCCCAGAAATGCTTTTAGTTCATAGGGCAGGGTCACGATCCTGACTTTTTCCCCTAATTGCGGATAACGGTTCACAACGATCTGCCAGGAGGATAATACCCAGACCTGTCCGATCTCCTTCATATAGCCGATCCCCAGTCCCACATCCTCAGAATGGAAGGTGGAACAATCCTGAAAATAATTTAGCAGCGCATCCAGCGTAAGTTTCCCCTCGCTGTCTGTCTCACTATAGCGTATTCTGCTGTCAAATGCGTACATGTATCCTATCTCCTTCGTCTGCCTGCCACTGTCAGCCCCTGTGAAATGTATTTACAGGGACAGCGGAGAGATTCCCAACAGCATCTGCACAATCTCCGGGAACATCTGCAGAAGGATCATCACGATCCAGAAAATGCAATAGCAGAGCATTCCGGGATTGCAGATGACCGTTTTGAATCTCTGTCCCTTGGAGATCTGTCCCGGCTCTACCGCAAATCTTTTACGGAAGACAATGAACAGAACAATTCCCGTGATCACTGCTGCCAGGATAAACAATACATAGATCATATACCCGATCCAGCCCGGCAGGTACTGCATTATAAAGTTCATAATCTCCTGCGGATCACCGCCGTTCATCACAATCTCCTGATATTCCTCGAGGTGAATCGCCTTCAGCAGCAGCACGCTCACAACCGCTCCCATAAAGTTGATGCACATATGCAGACCGATCGTCACTCTCAAATCCCCGGTTTTCACATACATGAATGCCAAAAAGATACCGAGCAGGAAAGCATATACGAACTGGTTCAGGTTGCCGTGAAACAGTCCGAACATCAGACCGGACAAAATGATGGCCGCGCCCTGCCCGTATTTCACAGTGCGGTCTACGATCAGCTTGCGGAAAATATATTCTTCCAATATCGGAGCGCACAGTACCATGTAAAAGAAAGTCACGATCATGTTAGAACCTGTGGCGTAAGTCATAATTGCGTTATCTACCGCTGTTCCCTTCAGCACTCCCACTACAGTAGTGATCAGAGTTCCAACCAGATTGCCGCAGTACATCAGCGCATAACACATGATCAGTGCTAAAATGAACTGCCCCGGCTTGATACTTTTCTTCGCAGGTGCTTCCCCCGGCATACGCTTCACAATAGCGATCAATGCCGGCATACCGACCAGATATAACGGCAGCACTGCCAGGATCAGATTGATCGTGGTATTTTCCAGCCACTCCGGTTTTACCAGTCCGACAATCGCCCCTACCGCCATCTGTACTGCATAAATGATCAATGTACCGATCAGAAATCGCCATCCCAGGCTTGAAAAGTTTTTCTTCATACTCGTAGTATCCATTTTAATCTCCCCTGTTTCTAAATAAAGGCTGCGCCTCCGGTCTCCGGTCATGCACAGCCTCCTGTTCTCATCTTATCCTATTGGTTATTCCCCAAGTCCGTTCTCAACGGCTTCCACCAAAGTCTTCAGAGCTTCCTGTTCATCTTCGCCCTCGCATACGAATTCGATCTCATCCCCACATTTTACGCATGCGCCCAATACGCTGAGCACGCTCTTGGCATTGGCGGTATTCTCACGGAATTTGAAGGTAATCAGTGATTTGAACTGCATCGCCTCCTTACACAGGATTCCGGCGGGACGCAGATGCAGACCCGTAGGATTCTTGATTACCACTTTCTGACTTACCATATCATAAACCCTCCACTATCTATATTATTCTCAATGACTCTTATCTGCTGTTCCTGTTATTTTACGTTTCCCTTACGTTTCTATCATAGCATGAATATAAGGCATTCACAAGAACTTTTCACAGACATCTTCCGGAATCTGTCTCTTAAAACATAATATCCTGGATCAGATTGGCAAGCTTTTGTGCCTCTTCCTGAATCACCTGCTGGTCTTTTCCTTCGATCATCACTCTCACCAGAGGCTCTGTACCGGAGGGACGGATCAGGACACGGCCTTCTCCGGCAAATTTTGCTTCCAGTTTCTCGATTGCCTCTGCAATCTCCGGATACTCCATGTATTTTTCTTTCTTATGGTTGGCTACCTTTGCATTTACCAGTGCCTGCGGCAGTACTTCCATGATCTGCGCCAGCTCAGACAGGGTCTTGCCGGTCTCTACCATTACCTGCAATAAGTGTAACGCGCTGAGCAATCCGTCTCCTGTGGTATTCTCATCCAGGAAAATGATGTGTCCGGACTGTTCTCCGCCCAGGCTTGCACCGATCTCTTTCATACGCTCCAGTACATACCTGTCACCGACTTTGGTCTTCTCCATGGTAATACCGTTTTTCTCTGCCATCAGGAAAAATCCCAGATTACTCATGACCGTTGCCACGATGGTATCCTTTTTCAAAGTTCCTTTACTCTTCATAAAGTTACCGACGATTGCCATGATCTGGTCACCGTCTACGATGTTACCGTTCTCATCCACGGCTAACAATCTGTCAGCATCACCGTCAAAAGCCAGACCTACATTCGCCTTCTCATATACTACTCTTGCCTGCAGTTCTTCCATGTGAGTGGAACCGCAGTTGGCATTGATATTGGTTCCGTCCGGATTATTGTGAATAGCTACCACACTGCCGCCCAGTTCCTTCAGACATTCTACGGAAGTATAGAAAGACGCGCCCTCCGCACAGTCTACCACGATCTTCAATCCGGTCAGATCCACATTTACCGCTCTCATGGCATGATTGATGTATTCTTCTCTCGCATCCGTACGATACTTGATCTTACCTACGCCGGGTCCGATTGGAAATTTGATGCCGGGCATGTTCTCTTTAATCAGTGCTTCGATTTCATCTTCCATGGCATCCGGAAGCTTATAGCCATTGCCATCAAAAAATTTGATACCGTTAAACTCTACGGGATTGTGGGATGCGGAGATTACAACACCGGCATCTACTTTGTATTTCTTCGTCAGGTAGGCTACCGCCGGGGTAGGAATCACACCGACATAGATACAGTTGGCTCCTACGGAACATGCTCCTGCCATCAGCGCATTTGCCAGCATATCTCCTGAGATACGGGTATCACAGCCTACCATGATCGTCGGTTTGTGTTCATTTTCCTTGGTAAGCACATAGGCACCTGCCTGCCCCAGCTGCATTGCAAGCATCGGGGTCAGCTCTTCATTGGCAATACCGCGTACACCATCTGTTCCAAACATTCTAGCCATTGTAAAAATCCTCTCATTCCGCTGTTTACACAGCATATTACTTTCTATCTTTTTGATTGATCTAATTATTTGTATCTGTGTTTTTCAGTCTGATATGAATATTCACATTATTTTCCACGGTGATGTCTTCTGAGAGATTAAAGGTCACCGGAATGGTATAGTTGCCTGCCGTCATCTCTTCGACACCGTTATCTTCCATCCATTTTGCCAGATCCAGCGTTCCGGTCACACTGCTATCCCGTAAGATACTGATATTTCTCGCAAGTCCGGATACGGTAATGTCATACTCCTCCGCCACTGTCGTGATCTCGGCTTCCATTCCGTCCGGTACACCGCTTACCGAAATGTTCTCCGCAGGTACTGACAGATCTTTGGTCTCAACCGGTTCAATATAAACGGTTGCCGTAATCTTACCATCGAAGTTCTTGTCTGCCAGTCTCACATTGGAAGGCAGATAATCCTTCAGGTTAATAATATCTACCATATCTGCAGACTGGCCTGTGATATTCATGCGCTCTTCCGGCACCGTAATTGCCAAGATGCCGGCCATTGTCGACGCAGAACCTGCAATCTTGACCGTCGGTCTGCTGCTCTCCACCTCACCGGTAGCCATATAGCCGTCCTCCGGTACTCCCATATATTCGATCTCCACAGGTACTTCCTTCGTAGCCAGCACTTCTACCATCATATGCGCAGAGTTTACATTTTTCTTAACATGTTCAAATGTAAGTTCATTGTCATCCGCATCGTATAATTTGATATCCACATTTGCAGACAGGCTGCTGGTGGAATCTGCCACATTGATGTCCACACCCGCATGATCGATCTGTGTGATTGCGGACTTGGGACCTGTCACTTCGATATTGGTCTGATCCAGTGTTACATTTCCGATCATATACCCGTTAGCCACATCGCCGAGCGTCGTGCTCTCCAGTTTGATCCATTTGCTGGTCTTATCTTCTACATTCAGGCGCACAGAATCGTGATTGCCCTTGATTTCCACGGAATCATTGCTGATATTCTCGCAATAATAGGTGATTGCAATCGTATTGATATCCGTCAGCTTGCTCATATCCGCTTCTGCCACGATGTCACTTCTGCGCAGCTCCGCTTTCACAATGCTCTGGGGTCCCGTTACAGTGACTCTGACCAGATTACTGTTGTCCAGTACCTCATATACTTTTCCTTCTTCATCGAGAAGGTCTGTATTGATCAGTTTTACCTGAATATTGTTGAACGTCACGGTATCCTTGGGGTCATAGATCTGCGCTACCAGGAACCAGAGCACAAATGCAAGCACCAGAGAAGCAAGTTTTAAGCCAAGATTACGTGTCAGCATTTTTTTCATTTCTTCTCACGGCTCCTTCCCTTCCAGATACGCAGGTTTTTATGTTCCTCTCCGGTATTGTTCAGGATCTTATGCATTCTGTCGCGAAGGGAATCTGCATCCAGATTGCGTTCCAGCTGACCCTCATAGGCAACACTGATTTTTCCTGTCTCCTCGGATACGATCACGGTCAGGGAATCGGTCACTTCCGAGATTCCCACGCCGGCGCGATGTCTTGTACCCAGTTCCTTACTCAATCCCAGGTTATCGGACAGCGGCAAATAACAGGTTGCGGATGCCACTCTGTTGCCGCGTATAATGACGGCACCGTCATGTAACGGCGTATTATGTTCAAAAATATTGATCAGCAGCTGACTGGTAACAATACCGTCCACATCGATTCCCGTCCTCTCATAATCCCGCAGGGAAACCTTCTGCTCGATTACGATCAGGGCTCCTGTTTTCACCTTGCCCATTTCCACACAGGCCTTGGTGATCTCATTGATTGTCTTTTCGGAAAAAGCCTCTGTGACGCGATGGCTGTTGTCAAACGGCAGTACGGAACTGATAATGTTTTTCTTGCCCAACTCTTCCAGCGCTTTTCTCAGTTCCGGCTGTAGCACCACAATCAGGGCCGTCACCGCAAATCCCAGAACATTTTGTGCCATCCACAGGATTGTCGTCATCCGGAAAAAATAAGCCAGCAGTAAAAAAATGAGGATGACAATCAGACCCTTGAGCAATACCCATGCCCGGGTCGTCTTCATCCACACTAACGCATAATACAACAGCACCGCTATGATCAGGATCTCGGCGACATCACCGAAATCCATGGTGGTGCGGTAACTGATGAAGTTTTTAATATATTCTGCCAGTTTATCCCCTAACTGCATTTTCCTTTATTCCCTTCAGAACAATTCTTCGTAATCATCAGAGTCATCCTGTCCGTTCATGTGGTCACTGCTGATGGTGACACTTCTGCCACCGGACATTTCGTGTCCGCGGTAACCGTTCTGCTGACCGTAGGGTGCTCCGTTTCTGGCAGACGTGCGCTCTGTTACAACGCTTCTGCCCTGGCCTGCTGCCGGTCTGCCGGCAGTACCGGAATGTTGGGACGTCGTCGGTCTGCTGCCCTGTCCGGAAGGTCTGCTTTGTGCGCCTGCAGGACGTCTCTGTGTATTGATCTTTTTCACGGTATTGGTCGGTGCCGCAACTGTCATCTTCGGCACTGCCTTTACATAATAATAGTATTCATCGTCCTCGAACTGTACCTTTTCCGTCCTGCTGTAATCCAGACAGAACCGGAAGAATTCGATCACTTTGCAGACAAGTATCGTAACTATGGCGCCAAGTAATGCGCTGACAATAGAGAGATTCGTATCGTACATCAGATCTCCCACCAGCAGGATCAGCACTTCGATCATCACGCCGGCGATCATGGCGATCGTCCAGGAATGATCCACACTCATCCTGCGGATCAGATAAACCACAATCACAGTAATCGCAAACGCCGCTATTGTCACAATCATTGCCTTGTTTCCGAGCATACCGTCGATCAGCAGACGAAGCTTCGCAGTTGCTTCTTCCGCGCCCATGGAGTTGATGGTCGGTGCATTGGTCACCACGGTCTGAATCAGATAATACACTACCACGCCGCATCCCACAGATACACAGGATGCCGGAGTTCCGATCAGTCCCATCGCCACAGGCATCACATACGGAATCTTAAGCATGCATAAAACCGGTGTCAGCACCACTACGAGTGCTTCCTTCGCCGTAAATCTCAGGAATAGCAGATACAGCAGCAGGAACACTACAAGTCCCACAGCCGCCGTCTCCAGAGACAGCGCATACATATGCAGCAGGGAAAATATCATTGAAAACAGTACAATAAATCCGGTCGACAGGAACGAACATAACAGTGATACGATCAGCACGATTGCCATATTGTCCAGTTTTGTCAGGTATCCCAGTCTGCCGTTTATAATGCTCAGCACAATAAAGCTGAGTAAAAATTTGATCACCGGCAGAATAAAGGCTTCGTTTCTGCTATAGATCTTCTTCAGATTTTCTCTTAATTCCAGTAAAGCAGTCATATTTCCTCCGGGTTCAATCTGTGTCAGCCGTTTACTCATTGTAAAGGGAATTCAACTTCTTCAGATTGTTATAATAACATTTCAGGCTTTTCTTAGCCTTGGCATAACGAATGGAGCAGATCAGGTAGGATGCAATTCCGTAGACCACGACCGTCACTCCGTAGTACAGCAGAACATTTTTGGCAAATCCTATAAGGTCCATCTTGTAAATATCCTGCATAAAGGTCTCAAAATCATAGAAAATGAACAGGGCAAGGCAGACTGCATAAGCAATCGTTGCACACAATATGGACTTTAATACCTGTATTGCAATATAGTCACTGCGAAAATACCGGCCGATCGCCATATTTTTCTTGCCTTCGTTCTCTTCGTAAGAGGCCATTTGTGTCATTAGTATTACTTTCTCTTCGTTCAGCATATTTCCTCCGCTTACAGATAACGCATTCTCTCTCCGTCTCTGGACGAGGCCGGCCGCTGCTGCGGCATGGAAGGCTTCTTCGGCAGCACGCTCTGCAGATCCATTGACATATCATACTTGCATTTTTCGCAGAATCTTCCGCTGCGGATCGGTGCTCCGCACTTTTCACAGCTTAACAGGATGCCTGAACTCTCTGTCAGTTCCAGACGCTCCTCACGCAGCCACTGCTGGATCTGTGAAGGTTCTACATCACAGTGCTCCGCCACATCCTGGATACCTACGCCGGGGTTCGCACGGATATACTCTTTTACCTCCTGGAACTTTGCTTCCATTTCTTCACGGCAGTGAGGACACAAAAACGGTCCTGCCACGTAATTGAAAATATGTCCGCATCTTCTGCAGTTTCTTATATTCATAATATCTCACACCTTCCCGATCATACTCCCGACCCACAAGACAACGTGACACAGTACACTTCGGATACGCCGTGTGCCTTTAAAAGTGACGCAATCTCATCCAGGGTCGTGCCTGTAGTATAAATATCATCGACCAGAATAATCCGGTCATATAATTTTACATCATTTTGACCTATAATAAAAGCTTTTTTCAAATTATTTTGCCGTTCTGTGGGATTTAACAGCTTCATGGGTGCGGTATTTTTGACACGTTTTACCAGTTTTTCATTTACCGGCAGGTTCAGATGCCTTCCAAGCGCCTTGGCAAGGCACGCTGCCTGATTGTATCCGCGCGTTCTGAATTTCCTGCGATGCAGTGGCACCGGCACAATTACATCCGGATGCACACCCTTGATAAAATTGCCCAGAAGCTCTCCCATCTGTTCCCCGAAAAAATCGGCATATTCCTGTCTGCCGCCATATTTAAAGCGATAGATGCTCCTTGCCACTTGGCTGTATTCATACAGGGTTCTGGCTCTGTTGTACTTGTGGGGGCGACGCATGCAGTCTCTGCAAAATTCCTGTTCCTGCGAAGATAATTTTTTCCCACATCGCATGCACCACGGTGCCGTTACCGGTTTTAGTTTCGGCAGACATTCCAGGCAGATTTTTTCTCCGAACGGCTGCACGATGTTGTCACATACCGGGCATCTTCTCGGGAACAACAGTCCCAACAGTGTTTCTTGCATATTTCTGATAAATTGCACTCTTTATCCCCTTTTATCCATTCCTGTGCGGCATACATCATGGAGACAAACATTATTTTGACTCTGTTATGCCAGCGGAGGCATGCAACAGATCTCCCGGATCCGCTGCTCCAATGCCGTATATCTGCGGTTCTCGCTTACGTTCTCGATCATATTTCGTACCGTTTCGCTGCTTCCCAGGATTGTGACGCAGCTTCTCGCTCTTGTAATTCCGGTATACAGGAGATTACGGTTAAACAGCATTCTCGGGCCGCCCAAAAGCGGCAGAATCACTGCCGGGTACTCACTTCCCTGCGATTTATGTATCGTGATGGCGTAAGACAGCTCCAGTTCCTCCAATGCAGAGAACGGATAGTTCACACGTCTGCCGTCATCAAACTCCACCAGCAATGTCGACATTGTCTCGTTGATCTCACGGACTCTTCCCATATCGCCGTTGAAGACTCCCATGCCTTTATCAATGGGAATATTATAATTTCCGACGATCTCCCACTCCAATTGATAGTTGTTTTTGACCTGCATGACTTTATCGCCTTCCCGGAACACCATATTGCCGTAGGCATGCTCTTTTTTATGGGGATCCGCCGGATTCAGATATCTCTGCAGGATCTCGTTCAGGTTCTCGCATCCGAGACTTCCTTTTCTCATCGGTGTCAATACCTGAATATCGAATGAGGTTGCTCCGACATATTTAGGAAGCATATCCTGTATCAGCTGAATCATATGTTTATATATGACATTTACGTCATTTCGTTCCAGCAGGAAGAAATCTTTTGATTTATTGTCCAGTGCGATCTGTTCCCCTTTGTTGATTCGATGTGCGTTGACAACAATGTCACTTTGTCCTGCCTGGCGGAATATTTTTTCCAGCGTCACCATCGGGAATGCCTTGCTGTTCATAATATCTCTCAGTACCTGTCCCGGTCCGACACTGGGAAGCTGATCCACATCTCCCACCAGGATCAGTCTGGTTCCGGGAAGGATTGCTTTCAAAAGTGCCTGGAACAATTGAATGTCCACCATGGACATTTCATCGATGATGACCACATCCGCTTCCAGGGGATTCTCCTGATTGCGTTCAAAATTAGCCCTTTTCGTATTATCGTCTGACAAAGCACTGCTCAGTTCCAGAAGTCTGTGAATCGTCTTAGCTTCAAATCCGGTTGCTTCCGTCATTCTCTTCGCTGCGCGTCCCGTCGGTGCCGCCAGGAAGATATCCATGCCTTCGGATTCAAAGTAGTGAATCATCATATTGATCGTGGTCGTCTTGCCGGTGCCGGGACCACCGGATAGAATAAACAGACCGTTTTTGATACTTTCCTCCACAGCCTTTAACTGTAACTCGTCCAGCTCCATAGACAAGTTTTGTGCCATTCGCTCCAGTCTTCCACGAATCGCCATGTCCTGAGACGGCAGGTTATCCGCTTCCACCATTGGGATATTCAAATTTCGCAGCATGTTTGCACAGTTCAGTTCTGCGTAATAGTAAGATGCGGCAAACACTGCCTCTCCTTTTGCCACAAGTTTTCTGTCTACGATCAGGTTATCCACCTGTGGACGAATATTTTCTTCCGATATCCCCAACAATTCTGTTGCCCTGTGAAGCAAATGCTCCATCGGCAGATAACAATGTCCTTCTCCCACTGCCTGTAACAATGTATACAGGATTCCGCTGCGGATCCGGTAATCCGAGTCTGTATGAATACCGATCTTCGCGGCAATCTCATCTGCGATACGGAATCCGACACCACTGATATCTTCTGCCAGACGATACGGGTTTTCTCTCATGATGCTGTACATTTCCATGCCGTATGCATTATATATTTTTACCGCAAGCGTATTGCTGATCCCATATTGCTGTAAATAGACCAGTGCTTCTCTGAGATCCTTTTTTTCTTCCATCTGAATGGCGATCTCCTGTGCCTTACGCTCGCTGATTCCCTTGACCTCCGCCAGGCGTTCCGGCTCTTCTTCTATGATCCGGAAGGTATCATCTCCGAATTTTTTCACGATTCTCGCCGCCAGGGCTTCTCCGACGCCACGGATTGCCCCGGAACCCAGATATCGCTCCATTCCTACGCGATCTGTTGGCACCACGGTTTCGTAGGTTTCTATTTTAAATTGGTGTCCGTATAACGGATGATCTGTGTAATCTCCTCGGGCAGATATATTTTCTCCCTGCGTGAGTCCTTTGCACATACCAACACCGGTCACTACTTCCCCATCCACCGAAAGTGTCATTACGGTATATCCGTTTTCCTTGTTTTGATACACAATACGCTCTACAAAACCTGTAATTGTTTCCATTTTCTTCCTCTTGTCATTCTATGTGCAATTCTATGTAAGGCTGTTCTCTCCGGATCCGGAAGAGATAACCGTGTAGACGGTCAAAGAAAATTGGGCTGCCGGACCGGCAGCCCGATATCACTACTCAAGATTATAATTCCGTTTCATCTGTTCATAGAGCATCTGTGCCAGTCCAAGACTGTTCTGCTCCGTAGAATCCGATGCGATCTGCTGTACCATTTCATCCTTATAGTAATCCATCAGCTGGGAATTCGAAGAAGAAGTATCTTCGCTCTCCGGGATCGTCTTCATCATTTCCTTAAACATCTGCTCCAGGAAATAGGATTCAAACTGCTTACAGGCATCCATCAGTTCATCATCGGTTGCCTTGGAATAATCAGCGCTGTTCAGTTTTTCCTGCAATTTGGAAGCTGTCTGGTTCGCCGCATTCGTGTATGCAGTGGAGTCCAGAGCGGAACTGCCATATAAAGAGGAAATATCCATAATTTAGCCTTTCCTTTTTGGAAAACTTCTATCGTCTATGGTAATGAAAAACGCATTGCGTAAACACTTCGTGTTCACGCAAAGTCGGGCATTCGCCCTGTCAAAATGCAATCTGACATTCCCGTCTGCAAGCAGTCGGAATGTCATCTTACATTTTGACATTTCTCATTACCTACGCAAGTTATTAGCCTGCTGGAGCATCTCATCGGATGCCGTGATTGCTTTGGAGTTCAGTTCGTAAGCACGCTGTGCCACGATCATATTCACCATCTCATCCACGACCTGTACATTGGAGCTTTCAAGGTAGCCCTGAATGATGCTGCTCTTTTCTACGTTATTGTTAGTGCGCTCGTTGATGGCCTGCCCACTGGCTGCGGTCTGCCGGTACAGGCTGTCTGCCAGGCGCTCCAGTCCGTTCGGATTATTGAACTGGAAGACACCGATGGTAATGCCGATCGGCTGAGGATTATTCTGTGCATCGGGATAGCACAGACTTCCGTCCTTGCTTACCGTAATCTTACTCATTACATAGTTGTTGTTCAGTACGATGGGTCTGCCCTGGGTATCCAGTACCGGAAGTCCCTCGGAAGTAGCCAGCATATTACCGCCGTTCGCTGCCAGGGTAAACTTCAGATTACCGTTTCTCGTATAATAGGTATTGCCATCAGAACCGCGTACTGCAAAAAAGCCCTTACCGTCAATCGCAAATGCCGTATCACTGTCGGATGCCGTCAGGCTTCCCTCTTTGAACACGGAGCTGATCGATGCATTCCGCACACCCAGTCCTACCTGTGCACTGCTCGGTTTGGTATCTCCGTTCGCAGATGTCGTCTTTGTCTGGATGTTCTGATATAACAGGCTCTTGAATTCATTCACCTGTGTCTTATACCCTGTGGTATTTACGTTTGCCAGGTTGTTGGCAATGGTATCCACGTTTGTCTGCTGTGCGATCATACCGGTCGCTGCCGTCCATAAGCTTCTGACCATATGTAGTCTCCTCTCATGCTGTCCTTATGTCATCCATGACCCGGTTTCTCATCCTGAAATATGTCTGCTATTACTATTATCGGTTATTTTCGTCATTTCCTTATCATTATGACCCTTCATGCAAATCCATTTTTAACTTCACATTTTAGTGTTCCTTTGTTATTGCACCCTGCCGATCTGATTTACTGCCACATCCAGTGTGTCGTCAATGGTCTGCACCACTTTCTGATTGGATTCGTAGGCTCTGGTAATGGAGATCAGGTTCACCATTTCAGATACTACCTGCACATTTGCCATTTCCAGATATCCGGACTTCACCTGAGCATTTGCCGCAATGGTTCTGGCTCCCTGGATCGGCTGGTAATAGGTTTCTCCGTATTTTTCCAGATAATCATAGTCTTCAAAATCCGTCACCTGGATGCGTGCCACTGCCTGGCCGTTCTGATAAATCGTTCCGTCGTCTGTAATAGAGGAATCCATCAGGGTATTCAGACGGATCCGCCGGTTCTGCGTATCCAGAACATAGTCTCCCTCTTCCGTTGTCAGATAGCCGTCTTTATTCAGGGTAAACTGTCCGGCACGGGTATATTTGGTATCTGTCTCTCCTGCCTTATTCGTAAATTCAATGGCAAAAAAACCTTCTCCGGACAATGCCAGGTCATACGTATTGCCTGTAATACGGAAAGACCCCTGGGAATAATCCGTGTAGTTCTCACCGATCTTCACGCCGGGATTTTTCGTTCCGATTCGCTGGACATTTCTCATGCCTACGGATTGGTCCTTAATTTTGACTGTCAGCACATCATCAAATGACTGGCTGGTGGATCCTTCCTTTTTATATCCGACGGTCGATGCATTCGCCAGATTATTGGTCATGATATCCATTCTGTTCTGTTCATTTATCATACCGGTATAAGCGGTATATAACCCTTTAACCATTCGTATCCTCCGTTTTCGCGGGATTTTCTCCCGACACCTGCGATCCTTCGACGAATGTTCGGCATCCTGCCTTTGTCTTACGTTTCGTTATCCTAATTATCTCTGTAGCCGGCCAGGAACTCAACATATTTACCGGTTCCGATAGCAACTGCCGTCATGGGATCCTCTGCAGTCATGGTATTGATACCTGTCTTGGCGGAGATCAGATCCTCCAGACCGCGTAACAGGCTTCCGCCGCCGGTCAGGACGATTCCTCTGTCCGCAATATCCGCTGCCAGCTCGGGCGGCGTCTTCTCCAGTACGCTGTGGATCGTTTCCACGATCTGCGCAGTGGTCTCGCGCAGTGCTTCCTCGGTCTCCTCGGAAGATACTTTGACAGTCTTCGGCAGACCGGTCACGAGGTTACGTCCTCTGACATCCATGTAATCCACTTCCGCTCTCTTGTAGCAGGAACCGATCTTGATCTTCAGATCCTCAGCGGTTCTCTCACCGATGAGCAGATTATGTTTCTTACGCATATAGCGGACGATGGCTTCATCAAAATCATCACCTGCGATCTTGATGGAAGCGCTGACTACGGTACCTCCCAGGGAGATCACGGCGATATCGGAAGTACCGCCGCCGATATCTACGATCATATTACCGCAGGGCTTGGAAATATCAATTCCCGCACCGATGGCCGCTGCAATAGGCTCTTCAATAATAGACACCTCTCTGGCACCTGCCTGATAAGTAGCATCCTCTACTGCTTTCTTCTCTACTTCCGTAACTCCGCTGGGTACGCAGACCGCAATACGGGGTTTGCGGAAAGTTCTCTTTCCCAGAGCCTTCTGAATAAAATATTTCATCATTTTCTCGGTTACGGTGTAATCGGAGATAACGCCCTGACGTAAGGGTCTTACCGCTACGATATTGCCGGGTGTTCTTCCCAGCATCAGTCTTGCGTCTTCACCGATGGCTTTGATCTTGTTCGTATCTCTATCAAAAGCTACAACAGAGGGCTCCTTCAACACGACGCCCTTTCCTCTGATGTATACCAGAATGCTGGCGGTACCTAAATCAATTCCGATATCTGTGCACTGCATTTTTTATTACCCCTTTCAATGGTATCTATCTATAAGTTTTGACCCTACACGCTATTTTAGTCATATACATCATATTATAACTGAAATTTTTCCATTTTCATAGGGGGTAATTCTTAAAATTTCTATAACTATTTCTGCTTTTTATCCTTCTCCAGCATCTTCTTTACATAATAACCGGTGTAGGATTTTTTCACTTTGGTGATCTCCTCCGGCGTTCCCTTGGCGATCACGGTGCCGCCGCGGTCTCCGCCTTCCGGTCCCATATCGATGATATAATCCGCAGTCTTGATCACATCCAGATTGTGTTCGATGACAACTACGGTATTGCCGCCGTCTGCCAGTCTGTGCAGGATCTCCACCAGTTTGTGCACATCTTCGAAATGCAGTCCGGTAGTAGGCTCGTCCAGAATATAGATCGTTCTGCCGGTGCTTCTTCTGGAAAGTTCGGTAGCCAGTTTGATACGCTGCGCTTCACCGCCGGACAGGGTAGTGGACGGCTGCCCCAGCTTCACATAGGAAAGTCCCACGTCATATAATGTCTCGATTTTCCTACGAATGTAAGGCACATTTTCAAAGAAAGGAAGTGCCTCTTCCACTGTCATGTCCAGTACATCAAAAATGCTCTTGCCTTTGTATTTTACATCCAATGTCTCACGGTTGTATCGTTTGCCGCCGCAGACCTCGCACGGGACATAGACATCCGGCAGGAAGTGCATCTCGATCTTGATAATACCGTCGCCGCCGCAGGCTTCACAGCGGCCGCCCTTGACATTGAAGCTGAATCTTCCCTTGCTGTAGCCCTTTGCCTTGGCATCCGCCGTCGAGGCAAACAGATCACGGATCAGATCAAAGACGCCTGTGTAAGTCGCCGGATTGGATCTGGGCGTACGTCCGATGGGCGACTGGTCGATATTGATGACCTTGTCCAGCTGTTCCATGCCTTCGATCCCTTTGTGCTTACCGGGGATGCAGCGTGCACGGTTCAGTTCTCTCGCCAGATGTTTATAGAGAATCTCATTTACCAGAGAGCTTTTTCCGGATCCGGACACGCCGGTGACACAGGTCATTACTCCCAAAGGAATCTCTACATCCACATTTTTCAGGTTATTTTCCTGTGCACCCAGTACTTTGATCCAGCCGGTCGGAGTACGTCTGGTCTCCGGCACGGGAATTCTCTTTTTCCCACTGAGGTATTGTCCTGTAATGGATTCCGGTACCTGCATGATCTCTTCCGCCGTACCGCAGGCAATGACTTCACCGCCGTGAGAACCGGCACCCGGTCCGATATCCACGATATAATCTGCTGCCAGCATGGTATCTTCATCATGCTCTACCACCACCAGGGTATTGCCCAGATCCCGCAGATTCTTCAGAGTATTCAGCAGCTTGTCGTTGTCTCTCTGGTGCAGGCCGATACTGGGCTCATCCAGAATATAGCACACTCCTACCAGCCCGGAACCGATCTGGGTCGCCAGACGGATACGCTGTGCCTCACCACCGGACAAGGTCGCTGTGGCTCTGGCCAGGGACAGGTACTCCAGTCCCACATCCACCAGGAATCCCACTCTGGCGCGGATCTCCTTCAGGACTCTTTCTCCGATGAACTGCTGCTGTTTCGTCAGTGTCATGGTATCCAGGAACTTCTGTAAGTCGCGGATAGACATGGAAGTGATCTCGAAAATATTTTTATCGCATACCGTAACTGCCAGGGATTCCTTCTTCAGACGCATTCCCTTACACTCTTTACAGGGGGTAATGCGCATAAAGGTCTCGTATTCCTGCTTGGAGCTCTCGGATGCAGTCTCGCGATAACGGCGCTCCACATTTTTGATCAGTCCTTCAAAAGCCACGGGATACACGCCACTGCCGCGCTGTCCGGTATAATGCACCATAACTTCCTTACCATTGGTTCCATGGAGCAGGATATCATGAATCTTCTGCGGGTACTCTTCAAAAGGCGTGTCCAGGTCAAAATGATATTCCTTCGCAAGCGCCTGTAATATAGCATTGGTAAAGCTGGACTTGTCCGCACAGGACTGCCAGCCCATGACCGTGATAGCGCCCTCATTGATACTCAGCCGCTTGTCCGGGATCATCAGATCCTCGTCGAACTCCATCTTGTATCCCAGTCCGAAACATACCGGGCAGGCGCCGAACGGATTATTGAAGGAAAAGCTTCTGGGCTCCACTTCACTGACACTGATGCCGCAGTCCGGGCAGGAAAAGCTCTGGCTGAAGGTCACCGGTTCACCGCCGATGACATCTACGACCAACAGTCCTTCCGCCAGATCCAGTACATTTTCGATGGAGTCCGTCAGTCTCCGCTGAATGCCGTCCTTAACCACCAGACGATCTACCACGATGTCGATATTGTGCTTGATGTTTTTATCCAGTTTGATGTCTTCCGTCAGTTCATACATACTGCCGTCAATGCGTACTCTGACATAACCGCTTCTCTTGGCACGTTCCAATACTTTCGCATGCTCTCCCTTACGGCCTCTGACTACCGGAGCCAGCAGCTGGATCTTCGTGCCTTCGCCCATATTCATGATCTGGTCTACCATCTGATCCACAGTCTGTTTGGCGATCTCTCTGCCGCACTTCGGGCAATGAGGAATACCGATTCTCGCATACATCAGACGGAAATAGTCATAGATCTCCGTTACAGTTCCTACAGTAGAACGGGGATTGCGGTTAGTGGATTTCTGGTCGATGGAGATTGCGGGAGACAAGCCTTCGATGCTCTCCACGTTAGGTTTCTCCATCTGTCCCAGGAACTGTCGCGCATAGGAAGACAGGGATTCCATATAACGTCTCTGTCCTTCGGCGTAAATCGTATCAAATGCCAGAGAAGACTTACCGGAACCGGACATACCGGTGAGTACCACCAGTTCATTTCTGGGAATATCCACATTAATATTTTTCAGATTATGTTCATTGGCACCGCGGATCTTAATATACTCACGCGGACGCATTTTCTTTGCTTCTTCCATTGTCTTGCCTTTCTTATTCCATACTTTCCATATTATTCCATATCATTTAACTGTTTCTTAAGCTCCAGCATCTTGTCACGCATTTCTGCCGCAGCCTCGAAGTTCAGATCTGCCGCAGCCTTCTGCATCTTCTTCTGGATCTCGCCGATGAGCTTCTCCAGTTCTTTCTTTGTCATGGATTCCGGATCCTTCTCGAAGCGTACTTCTTCCTTGGCGATCACCTTGGAGATGCTGATCAGATCCCGGACTGCCTTCTTGATCGTCTGCGGTGTGATGCCGTGTTCTTCGTTATACTTCATCTGGATCTCACGACGTCTGTTGGTCTCATCCAGTGCCTCCCGCATAGAATCCGTGATGGTATCCGCGTACATGATCACATGACCTTCCGCATTACGCGCTGCTCGGCCGATGGTCTGGATCAAGGATGTTGCACTACGCAGGAATCCTTCCTTATCCGCATCCAGAATCGCTACCAGGGTGATCTCCGGGATATCCAGTCCCTCTCTGAGCAGATTGATACCTACCAGTACATCGAATACATCCAGTCGCATATCACGGATGATCTGAGCACGTTCCAGGGTGTCAATGTCGGAATGCAGATATTTTACCCGGATGCCGACTTCCTTCATATAATCCGTGAGATCTTCCGCCATACGCTTGGTCAATGTCGTGATCAGCACCTTATGATGCTTCTCCACTTCTTTATTCACTTCTCCGATCAGGTCATCGATCTGTCCCTCCACGGGGCGTACCTGTACCTCGGGATCCAGCAGACCGGTCGGGCGGATGATCTGCTCTGTCCGCAACAGTTCGTGCTCTTTTTCATAATCGGACGGTGTCGCGGATACGAACATCATCTGGTCTATATGAGATTCAAATTCTTCAAAATTCAGCGGGCGATTGTCCAGAGCAGACGGCAGACGGAAACCATAATCCACCAGTGTCTGCTTTCTCGACCGGTCACCGGCATACATGCCCCGGATCTGTGGGATCGTCATATGGGACTCGTCCACAATGATCAGGAAATCATCCGGGAAGAAATCCAACAGTGTCATAGGTGGTGCTCCCGCAGGAAGTCCGTTCAGATGTCTGGAATAGTTTTCTATGCCGGAGCAGAAACCGGTCTCTCTTAACATTTCAATATCGAAATTCGTCCGTTCCGCAATGCGCTGGGCCTCGATCAGCTTGTCTTCGCCCTTGAAAAACTGTACCCGCTCCTTCATCTCTTCTTCGATATTGTCACAGGCCGCCTTGATTTTCTCCTGGGATACCACATAATGGGATGCCGGGAAGATCGCCACATGATTCAGCTCTGCATGAATTTTCCCTGTAAGCGGCTCCACCTCCGCGATCCGGTCGATCTCGTCGCCGAAGAACTCTATCCGGATCAGATAATCTCCGCCCTGTGCCGGGTATACTTCCACCACGTCTCCGCGGACACGGAAGGTCGCGCGCTGGATATCCATATCGTTACGGTTATACTGAATATCAATCAACTCCCGCAGCACCTCATCCCGGTCCTTCACCATACCGGGGCGCAGGGATACGATCAAGTCCTGATATTCGTCAGGGCTTCCCAAGCCGTAGATACATGACACGCTGGCCACCACTACCACATCTTGGCGCTCCGCCAGGGATGCCGTAGCGGACAGGCGCAGTTTATCAATTTCATCATTGATCGAAGAATCTTTTGCAATATAAGTATCCGAAGAAGGCACATACGCCTCCGGCTGGTAATAATCATAATAGGATACAAAATATTCCACCGCATTCTCCGGAAAAAACTCCTTCATCTCCCCGTAGAGCTGACCTGCCAGCGTCTTGTTATGTGCAATGATCAGCGTCGGCTTGTTCAGTGCCTGGATGACATTCGCCATTGTAAACGTCTTACCCGAACCGGTGACACCGAGCAGCGTCTCGAACTGATTGCCCTGTTTAAAGCCCTCCACCAGCTCCGCAATGGCCTGCGGCTGATCACCGGTAGGCTGATATTCGGAATGTAATTTGAAATGATCCATATTCCTTCTCCTGATTTTCGCTTCTATCCGTAAAACTCTATCTGTAAAAATAGGAAGTCGCTATCATTTTCTTAGTATGATTACCCGTCTAGTATATCATTCAAAAATAAAAAAGTACAGAGCAAAATCGAATGTTTGTTCTGTACTTAATCACCGTATTTATTTACGGATTCATCCGTCCGATGATATGCAAAAAACCTCAGCAACTAATTTTGCTGAGGTTCCTCTTCGCAGGGCTACAAGGATTCGAACCTTGAAATGACGGAGTCAGAGTCCGTTGCCTTACCGTTTGGCGATAGCCCTATGTCGTTTACTTGATGAAGTATACACTATCTGTTTTCATTTTGCAATACCCAATTTGAAAAAATTTTAAAAAAGTATACAAAATTTATACAATTTCTGTATTATCACCTGGTAAACACCGTAATATAAGGATAGTCCGCACGGTTCACCGGCTGAAAATCATTCTGCAGCCAGTTCCAGATAAAGCTGTTCTCTCCTTCTGCGGAGATGTCTCCGTAACAGCTTTCGAATACCACGACATCCGGATATCTGTCCGGATTGATCTTCCAGTAATCCAGCAGCCGTTCATCATAAACCATGGAACAGATCGTATCCGGAGATGCCTGCGTATGTTCTTCCAGCATACAATAGAACTGTGATGCACCCACATACAGCACGGTACTTCCTGAAGGCACCGCTTTGTTCCAGATTTCCATATTGTTGTTATACCGGAAAGCAGACATATAATCTGTCAGGATTCCGGCACGCAGACCCTCTCTGTTAATGCCGCGGACATTGGTAAAAACAGGCGCATGATTATCAGACGCTCCGATCATCAGATAACAATAGCCGAATGCATTTCCCAGTACCAGGCACAGGCACAGGATCCGGAATACCTGACTACCTTTTTCTGCGATTTTCTCCCAGTACGTACCGATGCATAAAAGTCCCGCTACCGCACCGAGGATCAGGTAGGTATTCAGCACGTCCGGTCCCCAGTTGGACAACAGCAGTGCCGCAACGTAACTCACGCAGGTAATTCCTATTATGTATGCCGCAGCCTTCTGGCTTCGGTCTTTCCGCAGAAAAATACACAGCCCTGCCACCAGGATCCCCACAAGAGGAATCTGCGGATAAATTGCGCTGGATGATCCAAACAGCCAGAACCACACCTGGATCAAAAATACTGCTGTCAGGAAAAACAGTCCCGGAACCTGAAGTGACTCCGGTAATTTCTTTTTTAGCAGCTTCATGAGCAGCAGCTTCACTCCCAACGCTGTCACAGCTGCCAAAAGCAGAAGTCCCCCCACAATGATAAATCCGTCTGACCAGCTTCCGATTTTCTGAAGCAGTGTCATCTTGTGAGATCCTTCACTTAAAATCTCTCCCACCATTTGCAGCATTACAGCAGGTGTCATATAGGTACACAAATAAGCAAACATCGCCGCTGCACTGATCACACAAGGGAGAAGATAAGCTATGCATTCCTTCCACTTCCTGTCGGATTTGCGAAGCAGCAGATACCCCATACAGCAGACAAATACCAGCACCATGCTGGGGTATGCCAGCACATCACAGGTCATACATATTCCCGACCACACAAGATAAGAAATCTTTTTCCCGGTGAAGAAATACCGAAGCATGCACAGGATCATCAGTGTAAAGAACCAGTTATGCAGATTGGAATATTCCGGTACATAAACACATTTCGGCGTAATGATATAGTACAGCAGGGAAAGCAGTACCACTGTCTTCTGTTCCATAAGAGGCCAGACCTTACGCAGCGTTTTATATAAGAACACAGCCACTCCGCCCTGAACGAGAAAACTGACAACGCGCAGGAACAGGTTCAGGTAATTGATGCCTCCGGTGATCATCAAAAACAGTTTAATGAACACTGCGGTAAAAATAGCTGACGTCTGATGGGGTTCCCACATTTCCAGAAGCAGCCGGTCTCCCATAGCCAGACGATAGCCTGCCATGATACCGTAGCCTTCATCCATATCGGCTCCGACAAACAGGTTTTTCAGTGTGTATGCGATCATCGCAAGAACCACTATGATTTTCCAAAATTTTTCTTTTTTCATCATGTTGTTATCTTAACACAGGATTTTTCTCATCGCAACAACGATTATCCAAACCTGGGACACACAAAACGAGGCTCACTGTTTTACAGTAAGCCCCGATCGATACAACCCAATCAACACAATGAGAGAAAAGTATTTTCCATATCTTTATTATACTTCAAAGATCAAATCGCCATAGGTAGGTACCGGCCATACCTTCTTGTCGACCATCATCTCCAGTGCATCCACAGGAGCTCTCAGGTCATCCATTGCGGTATGTACCACATCTTTATAGAAGAAAGCGAGCTTCTTGGGATCTTCGATGCCTGCTGCCTCTGCCAGCTTATCCTCCAGTGCGGTCTCTGCAGCCTGTGCCTCTGCCAGCTTCTCGGAAACGCTCTTCAAAACGGTAGTCTGTACTGCTGCATCCGCCCCGGCGCTCTTCACTGCCAGTACGGTATCCGCCAGCGTCTTGGTGTATTCCATAACTGCCGGAATATACTGTTTCTTTGCCATATCTACCATGGTCAGTGCTTCGATATTGATGGTCTTGGAGTAGGTTTCATACAGAACCTCCTCGCGGGATCTCAGCTCAGCCTCGGTGAAGATACCGAACTTTTCAAACAGCTTGATGGACTTCTCGGTGGTCAGCGTCTCGGAAGCTTCTACCATGGACTTAATGTTGGGAAGTCCTCTTCTGGCTGCTTCTTCTACCCATTCCTCGGAGTAGCCGTTGCCGTTGAAGATGATTCTCTGATGCTCAGTGAGGTATTTCTTGATCAGATCATGTACAGCAATATCGAAGTCTTCTGCCTTCTCCAGAATGTCAGCTGCTTCGCAGAAAGCTTCTGCAACGATAGCATTCAGCGTAGTATTGGGGCTTGCGATGGAATCCGCACTGCCTACCATACGGAACTCGAACTTGTTGCCGGTAAATGCAAACGGTGAAGTTCTGTTACGATCGGTAGCATCTTTATCCAGATCAGGCAGTGTGGATACACCGGTCAACAGCTTACCACCCTGGATAGAATGGGTAGCATCACCGGTCTCAACCAGCTGCTTTACCACATCCTCCAGCTGCTCGCCCAGGAATACGGAAATGATTGCGGGAGGTGCCTCGTTCGCTCCCAGTCTGTGATCGTTGCCGACGTCGGAAGCACTCTGGCGCAACAGATCCGCATGCGTATCTACTGCTTTCAGGATACATGCCAGTACTAACAGGAACTGAATGTTCTCGTTCGGGGTATCACCGGGATCCAGAAGGTTCACACCGTTATCGGTTCCCAGAGACCAGTTGTTATGCTTACCGGATCCGTTGACTCCGGCAAAAGGCTTCTCATGCAGCAGGCAGGTCATACCGTGACGGCCGGCTACTTTCTTCATAGTCTCCATAACCAGCTGGTTGTGATCTACCGCAATGTTTGCAGTCTCATAAATAGGTGCCAGCTCGTGCTGTGCGGGAGCTACTTCGTTATGCTGTGTCTTTGCTGTTACTCCTAATTTCCACAGTTCAATGTTCAGATCTTTCATGAAGGAACCGATTCTTTCACGGATGGTTCCAAAATAATGATCTTCCAGTTCCTGTCCTTTGGGAGCGGGTGCACCGAACAGGGTACGTCCTGCGAAGATCAGGTCTTCACGCTTTAAATATTTATCTCTGTCAACCAGGAAGTATTCCTGCTCCGGTCCTACACTTGCTACGACCTTGGTTGCTTCCATGTTGCCGAACAGTCTTACGATACGAAGTGCCTGGGTGCTGACAGCCTCCATGGAACGAAGTAACGGAGTCTTCTTATCCAGTGCTTCCCCCTTGTAAGAGCAGAAAGCAGTGGGGATGCAGAGGATCACGCCGGTCGCATCTTCTTTCAGGAATGCGGGAGAGGTGATATCCCATGCGGTATAGCCTCTTGCCTCGAAAGTAGCTCGTAGTCCGCCGGAGGGGAAGGAGGATGCATCGGGCTCGCCCTTGATCAGTTCCTTGCCGGAGAACTCCATGATCATCTTGCCGTACTCATCGGGATGGGTTACGAATGCGTCATGCTTCTCAGCCGTGATACCGGTCAACGGCTGGAACCAGTGAGTATAATGGGTCGCACCGTTTTCGATGGCCCAGTCCTTCATTGCTTTTGCTACAACATCTGCGGTAGCCAGGGACAGCTCTCCGCCGTGATCAATAATCTTCTTCACTTCTTTGTAGACGCTCTTGGGTAATCTTTCCCTCATCTTCCCCAGAGTGAATACCTTACTGCCAAAGATTTCTTCCACGTTTAATACTTCACTCATCTTCGTTTCCTCCTTGTTTTGCATACTCTTCATGCTCCTGCGACTCTGTGGCTGGCAACTGTTGCTATTCAGAATCCACCTTCGCAAAACCGCATCTTCGATGCTCTGAATAGTCACAAAAAAGGCGCTTACACTCCCTGTGTAAACGCCTTCGTTTCGCATTGAAAAATATTGAATTATGAGGATTGCTCCTCTATGGTTCATTACTATACAACAGATTTTTTTTGAATGCAATACCTTTTTTCAAAAAATTTATTATCACACCCAAAATGTCCTTTGCAGCGTCCTATACTTCAAACAACAGATCCGCATAGGTCGGGAACGGCCAGTACTGCTTATCTACCAGCTTCTCCAGTTCATCCGCAGGCTTTCTCAGCGCATTCATCGCCACCATGACTTCATCGTGATAGCAGAATGCCTGCTCCTTGCCACGCTCCATGGCAGATGCTTTCTTCTCCACTTCGAGAAGCGCTTCGCTTGCTTTCTCCATCTCGGTCAGTTTTCCTGTGATCTGCTGCAGCATACGGTTCGGAACATAAGCGTCCCCACCGGCTTCTTTGATCGCGATCACGGAATCTGCCAGAGATCTGCTGTATTTCATCACCGCGGGAATGATCTGCTTATTCGCCATATCCACCATGGTCAGTGCCTCGATATTGATGGTCTTCGCATAGGTTTCATACAGGACTTCCGCACGGGAGCGCAGCTCTGCCTCGGTGAAAATACCGAATTTTTCAAACAGATGAATGGCCTTCGGCGTCGTCAAGGTATCCACTGCCGCTACCATGGAGGGGATGTTCGGCAGACCTCTTCTGGCCGCTTCCTCTTCCCATTCCTTGGCATAACCGTTGCCGTTGAAGATGATTCTCTGATGCTCGGTCATATATTCTTTGATCAGATCATGTACTGCCATATCGAAATCTTCCGCACCTTCCAGGCGGTCTGCCGCCTCGCAGAAAGCTTCCGCCACAATGGCATTCAGGGTAGTATTGGGGCTTCCGATGGAATCCTCGCTTCCCACCATACGGAATTCGAATTTATTACCGGTGAATGCAAAGGGTGAAGTACGGTTTCTGTCCGTAGCGTCCTTTACAAAATCAGGCAGGGTGGACACCCCGGTACGAAGTACGCCGCCCTCTTTCAGATTGTCAGCCTTACCGGTCTCTACCAGCTGTGCCACCACATCCTCCAGCTGTTCGCCCAGGAAGATAGAAATAATGGCAGGCGGTGCCTCATAACCGCCCAGTCTGTGATCGTTGCCGACATTGGAAGCACTCTGGCGCAGCAGATCCGCATGGGTATCTACTGCTTTCATGATACATGCCAGCACCAGCAGGAACTGGATATTTTCATTGGGCGTCTGGCCGGGCTCTAAAAGATTCACACCGTTATCGGTCGTAATAGACCAGTTGTTGTGCTTACCGGATCCGTTGACACCGGCAAAAGGCTTCTCATGCAGCATGCAGCGCAGGCCATGCTTGCCTGCTACACGCTTCAAAGTCTCCATCACCAGCTGGTTATGGTCTACCGCAACATTGGCAGATTCATAGATCGGCGCCACTTCGTGCTGTGCCGGAGCCGCCTCGTTATGCTGGGTCTTGGAAGTCACGCCCAGCTTCCACAGTTCGATATTCACATCATGCATAAATCCGCCGATCCGCTCACGGATCACGCCGAAATAATGATCGTCCATCTCCTGTCCCTTGGGGGCAGGGGCACCGAACAGGGTACGTCCGGCAAAAATAATATCTTCACGCTGCAGCGCTTTTGCGGAATCCACGAGGAAATATTCCTGCTCTGCGCCAACGGAAGGCAGTACCTTGGTAGCCTCCGTATTGCCGAACAGGCGGACGATACGGATTGCCTGCCTGCTCAGAGCTTCCATGGAACGAAGCAACGGGGTCTTCTTATCCAGTGCTTCGCCCTTATAAGAACAGAAAGCAGTAGGAATGCAAAGGGTCGGACCGGTAGCGGTCTCCTTGATGAATGCAGGGGAAGTGATATCCCATGTGGTATAGCCTCTTGCTTCAAAGGTAGCACGTAAACCACCGGACGGGAAAGAAGATGCATCGGGTTCTCCCTTGATCAGTTCCTTACCGGAGAACTCCATAATCATCCGACCGTCTTCGTCAGGGTGTGTCACAAAAGCATCATGCTTCTCTGCGGTGATTCCGGTCAGCGGCTGAAACCAGTGGGTATAATGGGTCGCTCCGTTTTCGATTGCCCAGTCCTTCATGGCTGCTGCCACGACATCGGCCGTTGCCAGGGAAAGTTCTCCCCCCTGATCCATGACTCTTTTCACTTCTTTGTACGTACTCTTGGGGAGTCTCTCTTTCATCTTGCCCAAAGTAAATACCTTGCTGGCAAAAAGCTCCTCTACATTCAATTCTTCGCGCATGTCCTTACTTCCCTTCGGTATACTATAGAATGATATCGAATACAGTGTACAACATGTGCGTTATAGTGGTCAATCATTATTTTTGATGCCTTTTTTCAGTAACAAACTCCATAAAATATTGCAGACTGAGTATCGCGCCCAATAAAATTCCCGGCATCTGATTATACAGCTGACGGCTGTTTGCCTCCCACAGCATCAGGAACAAAAAAATGCCAAAAAATCCCAACTGACAGATCATAAGCAGCGGCGGTATCTTTTTTCCTTTGCACAAATTTACAAAGCATGCGGCAATTCCCAGCAAAAGTAATGCATACATGGTGCTAAGATAACAGAAACAATACTGGCTTGTCCGCCAGTAATATTTTCCCCACGGAGAAAACATCGCCCATAACAGCACGCTGTCATCGTCCTCTGCCGGCAGGAACTCATTTGCACCCAGATTTCCGTTTGCAAAATTTCTGCAAATCTTACGTACCAGATGTTGCTTTTCCCAAAAACTGCTTTGATTTTGCCGGATATATTCCAGGCTGTACGCCTTTTTTTCCGCTGTAGTCTCCCGTTCCAAAAGCGAATACACAAACTCTTTGTTATTATTCCAGGAGCCGTCCTCTTTCATTCCCAATGCCACCCAGCTGATCAACGGATTGGCCGTAGCCTTCGACTGTCCGGTTACTTCATAGCTGTTCGTCCAGACGTGCATGGCAAGTCCAAAGAGTAACAGACACAACAAAAACAACATACTGTCCTTTTTCCTACAACGGATTCTCTGCCAGAGGATGACGAGTACCGCAGCGATCACCGGAATGACCGAGGTAATCTTCCAATTACATCCCAGCACAATACTTGCTGCAGCGCTCACGATCCAGAAAATTCTGCTTTTTTTCGTCTGTTGTCCTGCTTTTTTCAGAAAAGCAAGTGCCAGTATCCCCAGACCGAAGCTCATAGAATCGGTATAAAATACCGATGCCAATCCCCAGACCGGAAGCAGGCATACAAAGGCAAGAAACATCGGGAATCTCCATCTGGTGTCTCCCTCGCGCTCACACAGGTATCCGCATGCCCAGATGACGGATAGCATCTGAAGTACCTGTATTCCAAGGACAAAATGATACTGGGAAATGTGTAATGTATTTGCAATTCGAAACAGCAAAGACAGTAAAAGCATGGGATTTATATTATTGGCATAATTCCGGAAATAGCTGGCATTTCCGATTGTCCCCTCGTTTGCCATACTCTCTGCCGCCGTGTAAACCTGTGCATAATCCGCAAGGGTATACACATTGTCCTGCCTGTTCATGGAAATCAGATACAATACGATTCCATAAATCACCAGACACAGTACATAAGCAACTGTTTTCCTGCCAAACCGGTCGTAGAGCCGGCTCCACAGGATTCCTGCGCCCACTACGACTACGGTTCCCACGATTGTACCAATCAGCATCTGCCAGGGAATCAGATGATTGTCCGGATGTGCAATTGCAAGAACAAGCACCGTCAAAACCACTGCGAAAAGTACAGTATACGCCACAAAATTCAGCCACCGATATCTAATTTCACTACCGCTTTTTTGGGGGGTCGTCATTATTTTCCACTTTCTTCCTGTCTGACGCGCAACAGATCATAATGTCCCGGCAATTGAGACAGCTTTATCCACAGTACCTGCTTCGGGTGCGGTGCGCTGTCCACGCTTTCACCGTCTTCTGTATACATGGTCTCCACTGTCACCGGTACATTCCTGCCGTCCGGCTTCATGATCTCAATGACGTCTCCCACACAGAATTTATTTCTCTGTTCGATCCGGCACAGTTCTGCCGTCCCTGCCAGTCCTTCCGGAAGCTTCTCCCAGATTTCTGCCGCAGTGTTCACTGCTTCCACGATTCCAAGATAGGTATATTCGTTCACATACGTATTGCTGTCATAGATCTGCGTGTTTTCATCCGGTTTGCCAAAATAAAAGCCCGTTGTAAACTGTCTGTAGGTACATTTGGAGATCTCCGCCTTGTACCAGTCCATATTTTTCTCATACAATTCCGGATCCGTAAAATAATCGTCGATTGCTTTACGGTAAGTTCTGGCAACGGTTGCCACGTACAATGCGGTCTTCATGCGGCCTTCGATCTTCAGACTGTCGATGCCGGCTTCCACCAGTTCCGGAATGTGTTCGATCATGCACAGATCCTTGGAATTGAAAATATAGGTTCCGCGTTCGTTTTCATATACCGGCAGATATTCTCCCGGTCTGGTCTCTTCCACCACTGCATACTTCCAGCGACAAGGGTGCGTGCAGGCTCCTCTGTTGGCATCCCTTCCGGTGAAAAAGTTACTCAAAAGGCATCTGCCGGAATAGGAGATACACATTGCACCGTGTACAAAGCTCTCGATCTCCATGTCTGCGGGAATCTTCTCGCGAATCCCTTTGATCTCCATTAACGACAGTTCTCTGGCAGATACCACTCTCTTTGCTCCCAGTTTCCACCAGAAAAGATAGGTTTCGTAGTTCGTATTATTCGCCTGCGTGGAGATATGCACTTCCACCTGCGGCCATACTTCTTTCGCAATCATAAACATTCCGGGATCGGAGATGATCAGCGCATCCGGCTGTTCCGGCTTCATGTCGCGTAATTCGGCAAAATATTTTCTGGCCCCTTCCAGATCATAGTTGTGTGCCAGAATATTGGCGGTCACATAGACCTTGACGCCGTGTGCATGGGCAAAAGCAACCCCTTCTGCCATCTCTTCGCTGCTGAAGTTTTTCGCTTTTGCACGCAGTCCGAAGGCTTCTCCGCCGATATATACTGCATCGGCTCCGAACATTACCGCCGTCTTTAATACCTCCAGGCTGCTGGCAGGGATCAATAGTTCCGGTTTTTTATAAGTCATGTGATTTCTCCTCGTCTTTTCCGACTTTTGTACTCAGTGTCACACCATCACCCACCGGGAGAATCACTGTCTCCAGTTCCGGGTGATGCTTTAATTCATACAGGTATTCCCGCATTCTTGCATGAATGGTGCGGTTCCGTCTGGTAACTGCGAACCGGGATTCTATGATATCTCCGTCCTGCAATACGTTATCCGAGATCAATAATCCGCCCGGCGCAAGCAGTCTTAAGATATCCGGAAGGAAGTTGATGTACTGACCCTTAGCGGCATCCATGAAAATAATGTCATAAGAGCCTTCCAGTCCTTTCAGAATCTCCGTGGCATCGCCTTCCAACAGCGTAATCCGATCTTCTCTTCCCGTTTTCCGAAAATTTTCTTTGGCAATAGGAATCCGTTTTTCGTATTTTTCTATCGTTGTGATAGGGCAATCTGCCGGTGCATATTCACTCATCAGTAACGCAGAAAAGCCGATGGCTGTCCCGACTTCCAGGATGCTCTTCGGCTTCGTATACGTTAATAAAAATTTCAACAGGCTTTGCATGGATCTGCGTATGATCGGAACCTGCGTCTCCCATGCGTATTTTTCAATCTCATTCAGCCACGCAGGATTCCCACTGTCCAGGGAATCGATAAATGCGGACATTCTCTCATCTATAATCATACTATTTATCCTATAAAATCAACCGGATTAATTTGCCACCGTCTCTGTGCCTTGCGTCTCTCCGGTCACCGCACTTCCGTTATCTATGGTCTCGACAGACTCTTCCGTCGCGCTTTCGCTCTGCCCCGACATCACTTCCATCATCTCTTCTGCCGTCATTGCAGTGCTCAGTTCATAGGTTCCGGGTTTCCAGTCCTTTTTATACTCTGAGAACAAATACTGTAATGCGAACAGTTTCCCGTCTCTTACCAGACCTTTGTCCTGCATGGTCTCGCCAATCTGTGTCGCTGACATATCTGAAGTCAATGTCACGGTGATCTTACGGCCTTCTCCGGAAGAGAGCGCCGGCTCCGTGAAAATACGATAACCATAATCATAGCATTTGGATGCGCCGGTATACACCAGGTACACCACCACTACCGCAAATACTACTTTTAAAATGGCACCTAATACTGCACCTGCCAGATTTGTTGCTTTCATGTTTTGTCCTTTCCTATTCAAACCGCATCTGATCCGTAACATAGAGACCGATTTCCTGCATCATACGGCAAAAAGCCAGTTCAGCCGCCAGGAAATCCGACACAAGCGGATTCTCACGAAATGCTTCGTTCTCCCTGGTGAACTGGTCGATCTTGTCAAAGGTCGTGTCTCTGTTGGTCTGCAGTTCAAAATTGCGTGTCCTGTAATCGTCGATCTGCTTTTTAAGTTCCGGCTGCTCTTTCACACGTTCCAGCTGTCTGCGATATTCTAAATAGGTGTCCGTGTTGCGGATTGCCTGCACCATCTGTTCCACAGCCTGGTTTACCTTTGCGTCGGATGTAATTTTCATCTGCCTGCGACCTTTCTGTACGACTCTTTGTTTTACGTACCTTTACTTAATGTGATACCAGTACATCGATATGCGAATCTTCTACACTTCCATAATGATCGGAAGGATCATGGGACGTCTCTTGGTCTTCTTCCATACATAGTCGCTGAGGACGTCCTTGGTCGTGGTCTTCAGCTTGCCCCAATCCGTAATGCCCTTATCCAGGCATGCCTGCAACGCATCATCCACGGTATGTCTGGCTTCCTCGATCAATTCATCGGATTCCTTCACATAGACGAAACCTCTGGATACGATATCGGGACCTGCCACCAGCTCTCCGCTGGCTTTGTCCAGGCTCATAACCACGATCATAATACCATCTTCTGCCAGGTGCTGTCTATCTCTTAAAACGACATTTCCGACATCACCGACACCGAGACCGTCTACCAGGATTGCACCGACAGGTACTCTGCCGCTTACTTTTGCCTGTTCTTCGCTGACTTCCAGCACATCTCCGGAAGACAGGATGAAGATATTGTCCTTACTGATGCCAAGGCTCTCTGCGATCTTCGCCTGTGCCTTCAGATGCTTGTATTCACCATGCACGGGAACTGCGTATTTCGGATGAATGAGGGTATAGATCAGTTTGATCTCTTCCTGACATGCATGGCCGGATACATGAGCATCCTGGAAAATAACGTCTGCGCCCTTGCGGAGCAGCTCATTGATAATCTTCGTTACGGACTTCTCGTTACCCGGGATCGGGTTGGAGGAGAAGATTACGGTATCTCCCGCACCGATTGTGATCTTACGGTGCATATTATTTGCCATACGGGACAGCGCTGCCATGCTTTCGCCCTGGCTTCCGGTGGTAATGATGACCTGCTGCTCATCCGGGTAATTCTTCATCTGATCCAGATCTACCAGCGTATTCTCGGGAATATTGATACATTCCAGTTTAATAGCGGTATCCAGGATATTCACCATGCTGCGGCCTTCCACAGCTACCTTACGGCCGAATTTGTACGCTGTATTAATGATCTGCTGCACACGGTCCACGTTGGATGCGAAGGTTGCGACAAAAATTCTGGTATTTTTATGCTCTTCGAATAAGGTATCGAAGGTCTTACCCACTGTCTTCTCGGAAGGTGTGAATCCGGGACGCTCTGCGTTGGTGGAATCGCACATCAGTGCCAGAACTCCCTTTTTACCGATCTCGGCAAAACGCTGTAAGTCAATGGCATCTCCGTATACCGGAGTATAATCTACCTTAAAGTCTCCGGTGTGTACCACAATACCGGCAGGGGAATAAATTGCCAGTGCTGCGGCATCTACGATACTGTGGTTGGTCTTGATGAATTCCACACGGAAATCACCCAGATTAATGGACTGTCCGAATTTTACCACCTTACGCTTGGTCTTCTTCATAAGATTATGCTCTGTGAGCTTGTTCTCGATAATGCCCATGGTAAGACGGGTTGCATAAATGGGAACATTGATATCGCGCAGCACATAAGGCAGTGCTCCGATATGATCTTCGTGTCCGTGGGTGATGACAAATCCCTTGACCTTGTCAATGTTATCCTTCAGATAGGTCACATCCGGGATGACCAGGTCGATACCCAACATATCATCCGCAGGGAAAGACAAACCGCAGTCCACCACAATAATACTGTCTTCATACTGGAAGGCAGTAATGTTCATACCAATCTGTTCCAGGCCGCCCAAAGGAATGATCTTCAGCCCTGAAACACTACTATTCTCTTTTTTCTTTTTCAACGAATTTACCTCCAAATTCTATACGTCTATACATTTAGTTTCGTGTATGTATCTCGGCGTTAGAATAGGATATTGCGCTCTGCAAACAAAGACCTGTTATTCTGTCTGCTCCTTACGGCTCTCTTCTCGAAAACTCCCGTAAAGATCAGACATCCCAGATCTTACGATTTCACCAAAACAACAGTGTTTCCTCATGCCCTTCGTGTATTCCCTGTCACTTTCAGCATAAAACCATTCTATGTTGAAACCGGCAAAGCAAACGGTATCCCTCTCTGCCAATCATACAAATCTTATATAAATATAAGACCGTCCCACTCTTGAGACCGTCTGTATTTATCTAAATTAACTGCACAATTCAGCCTGTGCCATTCGTAAAGCCACGTTATCGCGACTCCCTTTGTTCATGGCTGCATTCATTGTTACACCAGATCTACATCATCCAGCATATCCGCAAATACGTCGGCTACTGCTTCCAGTTCTTCATCATCGGAGACAACATCATAGATGCTCTCTTCCTCACCATCCTGAGACATATCCTTCAGGATCAGGGCATCTCCGTCGCCCTCTTCCACATCGGTTACCAGAATATAGTTATGTCCACCGATTCTGGTCTGTTCCAGTACATAAAATTCTACGGGTTCTTCGCCCTCGGGGCGAAATATAATTTTTTCCAGCTTACTCATTAGATTTCCTTTTTCTTCTCATTATTCCTGCGATCCAGATACCCCTGCAGGATCAGTGTGGCAGCGATCATATCGACATATTCCTTACGGTTCTCGCGACGGATTCCTGCCTCCATCATGGTCTTATCCGCAGCCACAGTCGTCAGTCTCTCATCCCAGAAGATGACCGGAAGGCCGGTCCTGCGTTCCAGTTTCTCCTTGAATTCTTTGGTCAGCTCCACACGGACACCTTCCGTATCGTTCATGTTCTTGGGTAGTCCCAGTACGATCTCTTCCACTTCATTCTCTACGATCAATTCTTCAATCCTGGCCAGTGTCTGTCGTAATTTATTTTCCTCTTTGCGGCGAATAATCTCCACACCCTGTGCTGTCAGCAGCAGACTGTCACTGATTGCCACACCCACCGTACGTGAGCCGAAATCCAACCCCATGATACGCATGTGGATCCTCCTTATTTTATAACCATTCAGAACCTCTGAATCATTATTTCCAATGTTTGGTCTTGATATACTCCGTGAGCAATTCTTCCACCAGCTCGTCCCGCTCTACTTTCATAATCAGGCTGCGAGCGTTCTTATGACTGGTGATATAGGTGGGATCTCCACTCATAATATATCCGACAATCTGGTTCACCGGGTTATATCCCTTCTCCGTCAGCGCCTCATATACGGTAGAAAGCACCAGCTTTACGCCGGTCTCAGGTTCTGTCTCTACCTTGAAGTATTGTGTATTTCCTAAGTCCTGCATACAATCCTCTATTTCTGCCATTTGGCAAAGCCAACTCCACCGGATGATTCAAACCATCAGGCAGCTTCTATGTCAAATGGGCAAAAAGCAAATTTTCCATTATGCCTTATATTAACGCATTTCGTCTGAAAGTTCAAGGGGCATCTGTAATGTGTGTTCTCTCTTCTATTGCCATTCCGGCATCAACAGTATCTCATCATTTATAAATTCTTTCACAATACCGTGCACCACCGTATTTGTGGTTGGCTCTTTTTCATTTTTTTCGTTTTCCGGCAGCGGCACAGCCACTTTCACATAATCTCTTGTATGTCCCAGCACATACGCTCTGCCGCCTATCTGTTTATTCTCTTCCAGGAGCACTTCCGCTTCCCGGCCGATGTAATGCGCCCGGAACTGTTTGGACTGTTCTTTCTCCAGTGCCAGAAGTTCTGCGCTTCTGGCTGTCTTCACCTGATCCGGTACCTGCTCCGGCATCACTGCGGCTCTGGTACCGGCACGCTTGGAATATTTAAAAATATGCATTTCGAAAAACGCAATTTGTTCCAGGAACTCTTTCGTCTGTGCGAACTCTTCTTCCGTCTCCCCGGGGAATCCTACGATTACATCCGTAGTAATCGCCGGATGATCGAATACCTTACGAAGCAATGCCACACTTTCCGCATACTCCGCTGCGGTATATCTGCGGTTCATGCGGCGCAGGGTAGCATCGCAGCCGCTCTGTAAGGACAGATGAAAATGGGGACACAATTTCGACAGTGCTGCCATTCTGGCTGCGGTCTCCTCTGTGATGATACGGGGTTCCAGGGAACCGATACGAATGCGCTCGATGCCCTCAATGTCGTGAATCCGCTCCAGCAGGTCGATGAGTTTGCTGCTGCCGGAATAGTCCCTTCTCTCCTCATCCTCTTTTAATACGGAGACACTTTCTCCACGTTTCCAGGCTTCTTCATCAAAATCTATTCCGTAAGAACTGATATGAATTCCCGTCAGCACGATCTCCCGGTAGCCTGCCTGTGCCATGCCGGTGATCTCCCGGATGATGTCCTCCGCCTTACGGCTACGCACCCTGCCTCTGGCATAGGGAATGACGCAATAGGAGCAGAACTGGTTACAGCCATCCTGGATTTTGATGTAGGCACGGGTATGTTCCGCAGTCTGTTTTAAGGTCATTTCCTCATATTCTGCCGTATGATTAATGTCTATGACAGTGGTGGTAGTTACCGCTTCCTCCAGATATTCCTCCAGGATCGCAGCCAGATCCTTCTTGCGGTTATTGCCGATGGCCAGATCGATGCAGGGATCCTGTTCCACATCTTCCCTGCCGGTCTGCACGTAACAGCCTACCGCTACCACCAGGGCATTGGGATTCTTCTGTTTGGCCCGGTGGAGCATCTGTCTGCTTTTTCTGTCTGCAATATTGGTAACTGTACAGGTATTTACAATGTAAATATCTGCGATTTCATCAAATGGTACAATAGTATAACCTTTTTCTTGTAACATTTGTTGCATTACTTCTATTTCATAGGAATTAACCTTACATCCAAGGTTGTGTAATGCTACACTTTTCATAGGATTCCTCACTTTTTTTGTATTGTTTTCGTCTTGACTTTTGCGCGTTCACCCATTAATATGAAGTCAGAAGGTATGACACACATTAAGGAGGTAGTCAACATGAAGACAGTTCAGATTTCTTTAAATTCTATTGATAAGGTAAAATCTTTCGTAAACGATATTACTAAGTTCGATTATGATTTCGATCTGGTATCCGGCAGATACGTAATTGATGCAAAGTCCATCATGGGTATCTTCAGCCTGGATCTTTCCAAGCCCATTGACCTGAACATCCATGCAGAGGATGGCGCTGATGAGGTTCTGGAAGTATTAAAGCCTTATCTGGTATAAGTTACTGATTCAGAATACCGAATACATAACGAAATGAGAAACACCTTGAGAGACGCAATCCTCTCCGGGTGTTTTTTATTGCCTTTTTCCTTACCTAAATCTATACATAAAAAGTAACTATCCAGCACCTGTTACTCATTCGGTTCTGAATAGTTACTCAGGATTTACGCTTACGCTTCCGCAATAATCAGTTCCTTGGTCTCCAGTGCGGTTTTCACCAGTTCCTCGATCTTCTCATCCAGATTATGCTCATGTCTGCGGATCACTTTTACATTGGGCTTCGTCACGGGATGTTTTGCCACGAAGATGGTACAGCAGTCTTCGTAAGGCAGAATGGAGGTCTCATACGTACCGATCTTCTCGGATACTTCTACGATCTCCTGCTTGTCAAAACCAATCAGTGGACGATATACCGGCAGCTCGCACACTTCGTTGGTAGCGATCAGGGAGTTCATGGTCTGGGATGCCACCTGTCCGATACTCTCCCCGGTGATCAGACCCAGGCACTCAGTCTCCTTTGCGATCTGTTCCGCGATACGCATCATATACCGGCGCATGATAATCGTCAGTTCCTCATGCGGACATTTTTCATAAATATATAACTGAATATCGGTAAAGTTGATCACATGCAGATAGATCGGACCGGTGTAACGGGCAACGATCTTCGCCAGGTCTACTACCTTCTGTTTTGCTCGTTCGCTGGTGTAGGGCGGTGCATGGAAATATACCGCATCGATCTTGACACCTCTCTTGGCGATCATATAGCCTGCCACGGGAGAATCAATGCCGCCGGACAATAACAGCATACCCTTACCGCCGGTACCTACGGGCATTCCTCCGGGACCGGGCAGAATCACGGAATAAATATAGATTTCTTCACGGATCTCAATGTTAAGCATGATATCGGGATGATGTACATCCACTTTCATGCCCGGATATGCCTTCAGGATCGCTTCTCCCATATCCATGTTGATGGTCATGGAATCCTTGGGATAATTTTTCCTCGCACGTCTCGCTGCTACCTTAAACGTCTGATTGCAATCGGGATATACCTTTGCAATGTAGTCGATTACGGTCTCGCACAACTTCTCAAAGCCTTCATCCTGTACATGTACTACCGGGCAGATGCCGGAGATACCGAAGACTCTCTGCAGATGTGCCACGACTTCATCATAGTCAAATTCTGACTCTGCATCGACGAAAATACGTCCCTGGGTCTTGTGCACCAGGAATTCTCCTTCACATTTTTTCAGTGCATATTTGATCTGACGTACCAGTGCGTCTTCGAACAAATAACGGTTCTTTCCCTTAATGCCGATCTCGGCATATTTTATCAAAAATGATGTAAACACGTTTGTTTCCTTTCTGATGGTTGATCGAAGAGGTTATCTTCGACTGTATCTGCGCAACATAGGCACTATATTGTACAATGCCCGTAAGCATACGTCAATCTCTTCTTCCGTGGTAACTACGGAAAAGCTGAATCTGATGGTGGAATCCAGCAGGGATTTCTCTACACCGATTGCTTTTAATGTAGCGGAAGGCTGCGGTTTGTGTGCGGAGCAGGCGCTTCCCGCGGATACATAGATGCCCTTATCTTCCAACGCATGCAACAGCACTTCGCTTCTTACGCCTGCGAAAGATACGCTGACGATGTGTGCCGCAGTACCTTCCCCGTAAGGAGCCTCCGGCAAAAGTCCGTTGACAGTCACCTGATCCAGTTCCCTCACACCTTCTATGAATCTCTTCTTGAGCGCACAGAGTCTTGCATGATCTTCCTCAAAATGACTGTACAGCATTTCCGCCGCTTTTGCAAGTCCGGCAATTCCGGGGACATTCTCGGTACCGGAGCGCAGGTTCTGCTGCTGACCGCCACCGAATACGATCGGCTGGATTTTTACTTTATCACCTACATACAAAAGTCCCACACCCTTGGGACCATGAATCTTATGTCCGCTGACAGACAGCAGGTCAATGTGCATCTTCTTGGGATAGATTCTGGACTTTCCGAAGCCCTGCACGGCATCCACGTGGAATAACGTATCGGGGTTCATCTGTTTGATCAGTGCACCGGCTTCCTCGATAGGCTGCAATGCGCCGATCTCGTTATTCGTATGCATAATGGATACCAGGATGGTCTCCGGTGTCATCGCTCTGTGAAGATCTTCCAGCCGGATACGTCCACACTTGTCTACCGGCAGATAGGTGACACGATACCCCTGAGTCTCTAAATAACGCATGGTCTGCAGAATGGCAGGATGTTCAATCTGTGTCGTGATCAGATGGTTGCCTCTGCGGCAGTTTGCCAACGCACAGCCGATCAGCGCCATATTATCGGATTCTGTTCCGCCGGAGGTAAACAAAAGTTCCCTCTCCTCCACCTTCAGGATTCTTGCCAGTGTCTCCTTGGCATAACGGAGATATTTTTCCGCTGCAACGCCTTTCAGGTGCAGGCTGGAAGGATTTCCGTAATCTTCACACATGATCTTTGTCATCAGTTCTGCCACTTCCGGGAAAGTCCGTGTGGTAGCGGAATTGTCCAAATAGACTTCCATTCTCTTCTTCTCCTTACTATCTGAGCAGCTTTTAGGCTGCATCTATTCCATAACTGTTTTTTGTCCATATCCATGCGTAAAATCATCTTTTTGCTATCTTGCATTTTACTTACAGGCACCCCTTTGCGCAGTGAATATTACAAATGATTTCATCGCATGACAGTATCGGAACTTCTGAAACAGTTACTATCTTCTTATGATTAAAATATGCCGTTTGCCTGTGTCTCGTGCCGTCTGTATGCTACTTTTCCAACTGATACATCAACCACGCAATCGTAGTAAATCCGGCCGTTTCGGTGCGTAAAATACGCTTTCCCAAAGTGATCGGTTCGATTCCCGCCTCTTTCGCGATTCTGATCTCTTCCGGGTCGAATCCGCCTTCCGGGCCAATGAAGACAGCGATCTGCTGTCCGGGTTTTGCGCTCTCAATGAATTGTTTTGTCTGTTCCATGCCCTCTGCCAGTTCATAGGGCACCAGCTTCAGATCCATTTCGGATGCCATCTTCACTGCCTGTGCATAGTGCATCACCGGCGTCACGGTTGGAATCACTCCGCGTTTGCTCTGTTTCGCAGCCGCTTCCGCAATGCCCTGCCAGCGTTTGATCTTCGCATCTGCCTTTTTCTCATCCAGTTTTACCACACAGCGTTTCATAGCTACGGGAATCACCTGGAAAGCGCCCAGTTCCACAGCCTTTTGGATAATGAGTTCCATCTTATCCGCCTTGGGCAATCCCTGGAACAGGTAGATTTTCGCCGGAAGTTCCACGCCGTCTTCTTTGATAAAACGCAGTTCCAGACGCACGCAGTCCTCTTCTGACGCCAGGATTCCGCAACGGTATTCTTTTCCGTCGATTCCGTTGCTGACAGCCACTTCCTCACCGGGACGCATACGCAGTACATTTTTGATATGATTGACATCGGTTCCCCGGATGATGACGCTTTTTGCCGCCACATCGATCTGCTCCGGTTCTACAAAAAACTGATACATGAAAACGCTCCTAATTCTTTCTTGCGGTAACGCTTACCCATTCGCCCTGATAAGTCACTTCCAATACTTCCAGTCCTGCTGCCTTCACAGCATCCACTACCGTCTGCTCTTTATCATCAATGATACCGGAGGTAATATAGATACCGCCCTTTTTCAACTGATGCATGATCACGGGAGTCAGCGGTACCAGCACATCTGCCAGAATATTGGCTACAACGATGTCATAGCACTCATAGCCGACCTTATCCTGTACTTCTTTATCCGTAATAATATTGCCGATCATCATATCGAACTGTGCCGGATCAATGCCGTTCACTTCACAGTTCTGCGCCACAGCTTCCACGGCACAGATATCAAGATCGGTTCCCACGGCATGCTTTGCGCCGAACATCAGGGACAAAATTGCCAGAATACCGCTGCCGGTTCCCACATCCAGAAGTTCCGTCTCGGGCGTGATGAATTTACGCAGTTGGCGGATACACAGCTGTGTAGTCTCGTGCATCCCGGTGCCGAAAGCAGTGCCGGGATCAATATGAAGTACCATTTTATCGGTATCTTCGGGCTTAATATTCTCCCAGGAAGGAATCACCAGGATATCATCGATGTAAAACTGGTGGAAATACTGCTTCCAGTTGTTGATCCAGTCAATATCCTCGGTCTCGTCCACTGCAACGGATCCCTCACCGATGTCCATGAACTGGCGTAAATCTTCCAGTTCGCGCTTTACATCCGCCAGCACTGCCTCTGTCGTTGTCTTCTCTCCTGCTACTTCCAGACTGCCGTCCTCTTTTTCCTCTACGAAAAAGCTTAAATATGCAATGCCGTCATCCTCCGGTCCGTCCGGCAGGATATCTACGAACATCTGCTCCTTCTCCATGGCAGTTAACGGCACCTTGTCCTCGATCTGTGCACCTTCCAGCCCCAGATCATACAACGTGCTGATAATGATATCCTCCGCCTCAGTTACCGTCTTTATTCTGAATTTTACCCACTTCATTTTCCTGTTTTCCTTTCTTCTCTTTCCATTGCTCTAATACAGCGATTAACGCAGCAGCACACATTGCTATAAAGCTGTCTATTTCCAGTACATTGATTGCATCGAGCTTGGCATTCCACGTATAACGATTCAATGCCTGTCCGTCTATTTCCGTTCCATCTGCCAGCAGCTGCACATTTTCCTTCACATGTGCCTCCTGTGTCGTGGTATAGACGACACTCGGCTGATTTTCTTCGATGCTCTCATTTATGATTCGATATTCATAAACCTCGCCTTTTTTCAAACGGGTCTCTATCACTGCCGGGAAAAAAGTAGCGCTGTCCATCGCTTCATAAGGAATGACACCCTCATACAATTTTTGATGATCTTTCCAAATTTCCAGCCCCAAAAGACCGCTTCTATCGTTCTCTTGATTGTAAGAGACTGCAATTTCCAATGTGTTTAAAAAATCATAGTCTGCACGAAAGTACTGTGTCACATACGCACCGACCTGTAAAGGTGCCGTATAGCCATAATCCTGACTCAGAGAGCTGTCTTTTACCTCATGCCGGATTCCTCCGTAAGGCCACACAAACAGCATGGAAAGTACCGCCGTCAGCAGAATTGCTCTTTCCACCCATTTAATCATTTCCCGTTTCCTCCGTTATTTCCACCTTTAGAATATCAAAATCAGTGTTGCCCTCCATATATTGGAAACCATAGTGTCCCATATTTTCGTAGCTGACAGAATATTTGCCCGGTTCTTCTTCCAGCAAATGTCCAAAGCATTGGAAATACCATACTCTTTTTCCTACCAGTTCCCCCAGATTCGGGACATCTTCCATGGTATAGAAAATCTGCTCCGGCATATAACAGCCAAACAATAATCCAAACCGGGAATCTGTATCATAGACGACCACATCCCCCGGTTCCATATTTTCCGCAATAAACTCTTTGGTTTCTTCCAAATAGGGAATGGTATGATACTCCTCCTGATAAGAGCTTCCGTAGGCTGCCGCTCCCATCCATACGGCAAACGATACGGATGCGACCCATTCCTGAATGCTGACCTTTGACAAAATAATCGCCATGCCCAGCCAGAACAATCCCATACTGTGCATCATATGACGGTATGCAAAAAAGTGGGCAGAATGTAATGCCAGAATCGCTGCCATCATATAACTTACCGGGAAAATGCACACATTCATGGTGGCAAAAACAGCATCCCTGCTGCCCAGGCGCTTCCTGAAAAGTACGGCACACAGCAGCGTGAGAACAAATACCGCTCCCCCCATGAGCACTGCATACTTTACGCTTGTCCCAAATATAAAATCAAACAGATCATACAGACGAAACTTTGACTGATTGGATGGATTTCCATCTTTCACCAGTAAATGAAGAAAATCGGATCTGATCAGCCATGCGGCAAGCAGAAGCACATTGATTCCTCCGCATACAAACGGTTTCCAGAGCTGTCTCCTGTCTACACCCCAGATCATATAGATCAGGTACAAATAAATAAACAAATAACTGAATGCCGTAAAATAATGGCTGAAAATACCGAGAAACGTTGTCAAAAACAATAGTCCCCACAGCATAAAACTGTTTCGCCGGTCCCGCAGGAAATAAGCTGTCAAGCCACAGACCGTAACAACAAACACTGTCCAGGAGTACATTCTGTTATTGATGCTGATCTTCATCATTGCCGGAGACAGGCTGACGGTGATCATATAGAGCGCCGCTGCCTTTGCTCCCCATTGCTTGCGGATCACAGTCGGTCCCAATACCATAGACAGTACCGTTCCCAACAGCGCAAACATTTTATACGCAATAATTCCGTCTCCTACCAGAAAAGACCACAGACGCAGCCCCATATACCATACCGGAACATCCGTATCATGCGCAGCCAATACTACCCTGATGATCCCGGCCATCGTGTTATCATGGGCGGTACGATAACTGTATGCCTCATCATAATCGACTCCCTCGTTCAGGCACAGAGAAAATAGTATCGCCGTGCATATTATAAGAAGCAGCCACAGCATGATGCAGCTTATCTTCCGTTTGTTGTCCTGTGTTAATTTTCCCATTTGCATTCTATAAAATCCTTATTACACCATCAATCCTGTTTTTTCTTTGCTCTTCTCGATCATGTGATTCAACTTACGAAACGGCGGTTCCAGCGCCAGTCCGATGAGCAGTGCCACGATCAAAAACAACACCAGTTTTCCTACGTTGATCCAGTAGTCCACGCCATACATTCCCGCAATGCATTCTTTAAAAGCTTTCATACCAAACTGGAACGGCAAAACCGGATAAATCCACCGGAATACCTTCGGCAGTGCCTCAATAGGGAACGTTCCTCCGCTGCCGGCGACCTGAATGACCATGACCACAATGGCCAGAGCTTCGCCCACGTTGCCAAACGCAAACGTTACGGAATACATAAAGCAGCCAAATGCCGCACTTGCCACAGCCGCTGCCAGCCAGTATAAAAACTTATGCTGACACTGTATTTCAATATAATACAGATTTCCCAGCACCGTAAGCAGTGTCTGTGCCTGTCCGATCAGGAAAAACAGCAGATATCTGCCAAAATATCTCTCGTAAGTCTTATAATGATCCCCTGCGTCGATCGGCTTGACACCGACATGAATGATTGCCACTAAGAACAGTGCCCCTACCCAGATTGCCAGGATCGTATAGAACGGCGATGCCGCCGATCCGTAATGCTCTACGGGATAGACCGGTACTGTCTCCAGCTTTACCGGAGATGACACAAAATCCGCTACTGACGTCGGATCCGTTGCCATAGCATTTAAAATGTCCTCGTAGGAATCCGCTCCGGTGATCCGTTTTATATTATCTGCTATTTTGCTCACCTTGTCTAGTAATTCCTGCGCAATCGTCAGGGAATCCTGCAGGCTTAAGTTGCCTTCCGAGATTGTCTGCTGATAGTCTTTCAAAATATCAGAGATTTCGTCCATATTGACATCCGTACCGTTCATCATTGCTGCCGCATTCAAAAATGCCTGCTGCATCGTTTTCCCGGTGGCACGGAAAGACGGTCTGACATTATTGTTATAATCATTCATCAGATTATTTAACTGCTTATTACAGATCCGGATCTGGTCCTTTATCTGTGCCCGCAGCGTGTTAATATCTGTATCGACCTGTCCTTTACTGTACTGCAACTGTTTGAGATCAGCTTCTATCTTCTTCAGTGACTGATTGATTGCCTGGATCTGTGCATCCTGTCCCGTAACCAGACTTCCCAGGACATCCATATTCGCCTGCATGCCCTGTACCAGGCCGATTGCCATGCCCAGTCCGGTATCCGTGGTACTTCCGATATTGTTGCTGCCCATCTGATCCAGCACACCATCGGTAAAGATGGACAGATACTGCAGCGCTTCCGTTACCATATCCATACTGCTGTCTACCATGTCACCCATGACATCCACAGCATCTACACTGGAATTGATCATTGTCTGCATCCCGATCATGGTATTTCGTCCGTTCTCCAGAATATTATCCATGTCCGGAAGCATATTCTGGCTGGTAGACATGATCATCTCCGCAGAACTCATAATGCTTTGGAAAGACTGCAGCATAACGACATAATCCTGCAGCTGTGCCTGTACAGAATTCAGGGAATCCTCGACGTTTACCTGGCCGCTCGCATTCACCATGGAAAGCGCATTTCCGGCTTTCATGACAGCCTCCGCCACCGTACTGATAAACGTCGCATTTACCTGTTCCTGCACGGCATTTTTCGCTTTGCCCGTGATCTTGGGCGCAATACCGTTCTTTTTCTCGTTTTCATAATAGTAGATCGTCGGATGATCCACATCCCCGTCTATAAATCCCAGCATTTCCTGCGTAAAGGTCTCCGGGATGATCAGAGCGGCATAATAGTCACTGTTTTTCACCCCTTCCAGTGCTTCCTCCGTCGTCTCCGGGAATACCCAGCCGATCGTCGTATTCGCTCCGAGTGCCTCCAGTACGCTGTCTCCCACATTTAAGGACAGTCCCATAATTTCGGCACCGGCATCGTCGGAAGCCACTGCCACTTTCAGCTGTCCGGTTGCCGCAGGTTCATAAGGATCCCAGTTCGAAAAAATATTGAACCATGCATATAATGCCGGAAGGATGCTCAGTCCCATGATGATGACTACCGCTACGACGTTGTTGCTGATTCTGCGGATGTCGGTGGTAAATATTTTCCAGATATTTCGCATATTATTCACCATCCTCCCTGTCTGTTTCTTCGGGCGCTTCCCGTCCCGTCTCCGCCGCTGAATTCAGACCTGCACCGATTATTTTCCGTGTCTCGCGGATAATCTGTGCCGCCCTGTCAAAATCATCCGGCGTCACTGCCTGAAAATCTCCTTCTTCCCCTTTGAGTTCCATGATTTTCTCCTGGAGATTATAATCCATATATTCCACGACGATCAGATAAATCGACAGTGCAAATAAAGACACGATCCACAGAATCAGGAAAATCACCTTATTGCTGCCTGTCAAAAACAACAGCGCCAGGAAAAATAAGGGCACGATCCAGAAACACTTTAATCCGATTTTTATTCTTTTTCTGTTTTTCTCATGAAGTGCCTGTTCATAATCCAGCACCTTCTGAAAAATCTCTTCGTAGTCTCTCTCCATTCCTATATCCTCTCACATCAGCTCCGTGTCTTCCATGCGTTCTTCCACAAAATGGTTCAGTTTGACGAACGGAATCCGGATCACCAGTCCGATAAGCAGTCCTACACCCATAAACAAAATCAGTTTTGCCAAAGATTCCATATAAGTCGTTCCGTACATTCCGGCCAAGGCTTCTCTCATCGCCGTGATTGCATAAGGGAATGGGAAGAAAATATAGATCTTCTGATAAATATCCGGCAACAGTTCAATCGGGAACGTTCCGCTGGAACCTGCAATCTGTAATACCATAATAATTACGCAGACTGCTTTTCCCACATCTCCGAATGCCAGCGTCAGGGAATAAATCAACAGGGAAAATGCCGTTGCCGTAAAGCTTGACGCCAGGAAGAACAATCCCGGTTCCACAATATTTACTTTCAAAAGCCACAGATCACCTGCCACAATAATCGCTGCCTGAATCTGCGCCAATAATAAGAACAACAGGTATCTGCCAAAATACAGCTGATAGCTCTGTACATTTTCCAGATTTTTCGGTGATGCTTTTACTTTTACCAGTGCGACCAGGATCGTAGAGCCCACCCAGATTGCCAACGTGGAATAGAACGGTGTCATCGCAGAGCCATAGGTTGCAACCGGATACATGGCAATCGTCTCCATCTTCACCGGAGAAGCGAAATAAGCGCCCAGGCTGTCGGGATCTCCTCCCAGAAAACGCACCAGGATATCCAGCATTTCCTCTTCGGAGGCACCATCGAGTTGTTCTATTACCTCTGAGATTTTTGCGCTGATATTGTCCAAGACACTCTGGATCTGGCCGAGACTCTGCGTGGTTCCGTCTACGGCATCGCCGACACCCTCCATGACAACTCCGACATTTTTCACGGTATTCCCCAGCGTATTTACCAGTGTTGTCACCTGATTCAAAGAATCTGACATATTTGTCAGTACACGTTGCATCTGCGGTACCAGGTTATTTTTATAAATCCCCTGCATATTACTTACGGAACTTTCGCAGCTGTCGATCGCACTCTTCAGGTTATTCATGGCATTATTGACATTGACCTTTGCCTTTTCAGCTGCCTGGTCATCCGTTGCCTCCAGCACACTGCCTACCACAGTGTTCATGATATCGAGTTCTTTCTGCATGGCTTTCAATGCCTCAATGGCAGCATCCGCCGCAGCATTCGCATTACCGCTTCCCGAACCTGTCCCGGCAGAAGCATTTCCTCCGGAAGCATCTCCGCCCGAAACACTATTTTGAATTTTCTGCTGCAACAGCACCGCCAGCAGATCATTTACCTGACCGTTCAGCGTATTGGTATCTCGGGCGACGCGATTCAGATCTCTAGTCATCTGCGCCGTATCATCCGCCAGTTTGCTCTCATCCAGCGCCTTTTTGATACTTTCCAGAGAATTGTTTATATTCGTCATGGAGGTATCTACATTGTTGCTGAAATTTCCAAGGGTATCCCTGGTCGAAGACAGACTCTGGCTACTCTGATTCAGACTGGCTGTTGTATTATCCAGTTTTTTCTGCATGATGGGAATCTCATAATTTACATGCGTGATCGCCGCCTCCAGACGCTCATTCCCTGAACGGAACGCATCGATCGTTGCACTGTAGTCCTTGAGATTTTCATTGAGTTCTTCCAGACCGGCACAAAACTGCTCCACATAGCTGTCACCCTGCATCTGATCCGACACGGCATTGCTTTCCTCGAACACAGTGGTTGCCGCCACTTTGATGAATGTCTCGTTGATTGTATTCTGCAACGTGCCCGCCACGGTATCCGTGATCTTGGTGGCAATGGCATTGCTCTTCTGGTTCTGATAATAAATCAGCGCAGGATTTTCGAAATCATCGGAAAATACATTGTACATGCTGTATGTAAATTTATCTGTAATGACAATTGCCGCATAATAGATTCCGGCTTCCACGCCGTCTACGGCTTCCTCTTCCGTATCCAGGAAAATCCATTTCACACTGGTATTGGAATGCAGATTTTCAAGCACAGACTCCCCCATGTTCACCACAGAGCCATCCTTTAACGTATAATCCTGATCCAGAGATACGACTGCCACGGGAATTCCGCCGGTATTGGCGTACGGATCCCAGTTGGCAAAAATATTGAACCATGCATATAAGGAAGGAATCACGCACAATCCAATGATTATAATCAGCGCAAACGGCTGTTTTACCAGTTTTTTCAAATCTCCGGTGAAAATTTTCCATATATTTTTCATCTGACTTCTATAAGCTCCTCATTCGTGTCGAATTTTTCGGCTGCATCCTATTTTAACTCTTGAACGTTTTCATCTCTCCAGGCTATCTCTCATTGCTCTTTCTCTCCCCGGCTGCTCTCTTTTTCCGGGCGATCACTTATCTGTGCGGATCTATCTGTCTTATTTGCAGCACGACTTCCCGCCTCGCACACTCCCAGCATTAGAAAAAGGAACGGTGCATTCAATACCTGCTGAAAGCTGATCATGGAATATACTCCATAGGTAAACAGCATTAAAGCCGCAAGAAAATTCCCTTTATATTTTCGCAAAGCACTAACAAAAACAGCTGCATAAGCAATCGTTCCCACGATTCCCATATTCACCAGCGTGGTGAGCCATTCATTATGCGCATTGGTAAAAATTGATCCTGCAAAGTATCCTTTGTCAAAAAGAACGGTTCCCCCCGGCAATACTTCTCCCAAATACTTTGCGAAGCAGTCCGGACCGGCTCCCAGCAATTTTTGACGCAGATTCCCTTCCCGGAATCCTCTCCATGCCATCTGCCACAGCATGCCGCGACGGTTTCCCCACTCCGCGAACTCTGTGCCGGATACATAATATACATACCACATCAGTGCAATTGCTACAATAGACAGACTGCCATATACTGTCATTTTGCGCAATATCCGTTTTTTCTCCCCGGAAAGTCTGTGATGAATTCCGCAAAAAAGCAGGAGTGCAACCGCTGTCGGAAGCCATCCACGCCATGCGCCCATTTTCTTCGCGATGCCATCCTGTAGTAAAATATCATAAGTCCCCAGTGTTTTCATCTGTTTTCCCCAGATCTGCATTCCCACAGCAGCCACCGCAAGCAGAAGTAAGAACGCTTCCCAGCATTCCCCCTGCTCCTGTGTGAGGAAAAAGCATACGCCCAATGCCATGGCCGCTATGAGCACCCCACCGTCACTTCCCTGTAAAAGAAGAAGCATCACAGCCAGCACGTTGCACATCCCGTATAATAATTTTTCGTATCTTTTTCTTTCGATAACCGCCTGGTAAAAAAGTGCCAGGGAAAACGGAAACATCACACTGTAATATCCGCTAAGCCAGTTGTTGTTCCCCATCGTAGAAAGCATGTGGGTATATTCCCAGTCTCCCACAACATATCCGTGTAACATCCCCAATGGGTCAAAACCGAGCTTCTGTAACAATCCCAGTAAAGTCACAACCACAAAAGCAGCTTCTCCGGAAAGCACTGCCCCTCTGCATTGTCCCCCGTAATTCGCCGTCAATAGGAATCCGCCCACCATGAGGCAGATGGTAACAGCTCCCAGATACCACTCCCTCTCTCCAAGCCAGGCAGTACTGCCGTAAGGGCTGCAGGCTGCAGAAATCAGAGCGCAGATCCCGTAAGTGCAAACCGCTACTGTCACCGGCTGCCGGCGCCAATGTTCAAGTAGTTTCCGCAGGTCTGCCTTGTTCCCTGCAAATCGGGTGCCTATGGCATGTATCACTTCTACAATGCAGGAGATGCCCAGGCATATCAGGGAAATATTCCGGAACAGATAGTATTTGGAATCTCCAAGTTTGTAATATCCATTCCCCGGAATATCGTACAAGGGCAATACTGCCAGAATTGCTACCATATAGATCTGACATATCGTTTTCAGAAATTCTGCTTTCCGATTCTCCATCCCCTGTATTTCTCCTTTGTGTTGCCGACAGTGTAACTACTTGAATTGTAAGCATTTCTTTCTGTTCTGTCAAACGGTTGCCGGTGGAAAGTTCGTTAACTGGCAAGTTAATTAACTAAGCTGCTAAGCCGCCGTAGCCCCGATTGCATATAAGAAACGCTGACATCGCTTCCGCTCGGAAACAGAGCGCAGCGGTACATAAGCGGTCAAAGTACGCCCGCTAAGTACCGGCGTCTGTTTACGGTCAGCTTATTCTTATATGCAACCGGGGCTACTGGTTTAC
>CAKRRS010000007.1 GCA_934394665.1 uncultured Acetatifactor sp.
ATCAATGCTAAAGGGGATAGAAGTTAAAAATTTTTCTTTATCAAAGGTTACTCGTTTTTACGAAACAGGTGTAAAAAGTTATTTTGGAGAGCAGCTAGTTGAGTTTGGGTTTCCGGTAGATGCGATTAGAAGAATAGAAGACCAAAATAGAGAACTAATGACTATGGATGCGGAGCAGAGTAAGGGATACATACGTAGTCATTTGAACAATATTGTACAAGATTTAGATGCTTATGAAACAGATTTACTAAATAAAGCCTTGCCTTCAATTTTTTAATTGATGTTTAATAGGTGACTGTAGGGTATGCATGGGATCTTGCTTTGTATCCAGAAGATCTAACAAGGTCTGGAAGTTTCTTTGTGGGGGGATATTCTGCTTCTGGAGATTTTGGATTATAAATAACATAGTTATGGAATGAAGCATGGAACGTTATGGAGAAAAAGATATTGCCCGCCAAGATACTGGACATAATTGTATTCCTAATATAGTCAAGAGACTTAAGCGCAGAGTGATTCAGGGTCTTGGATATGTTGCACTTAAGGCTATGGAATGTGCATTGCTTAGCGAAAACATATAAAAAACTTTGAAAATATGGAGATTCTATTTTATATGGCAAAGAAAGAACCTAAAACATATAATCATTATATTCCACAGTTCTATTTGAAAAATTTTTCTGGAAACAACAGTATTGGAGTTTACAATTTTGAAAGACAAAAATTTGTTGATGAGGCACCAATTAGAAGAGTTGGAGGAAGAAATCATTTATATGGAGAAGATCCTATATTGGAAAACTGGTTTCAGGAATTGGAAGGTCATTGGAGCAGCATCATAAATGAAATTTTGCATACAGAAAGAATACCACAAGATTCTACAAAATATACATATCTACTTATGTTTTTGTATTTGAGCGATGTTAGAGGTGCAGAAGTTGCTGACAAGTTTCATGATTATAAATTACAAGAGGGGAAAAATATAGCAAAAATTTTAAATGCACATGGAAAAATTAAAGTATCAGAAGAATTTATAGATAATCTGACGTTAGAGATTGATCGCCCCAACTTGGTCTATATTCAAGGAATGCCCCAACTAATTCGCATGATTTCAGGTTTGCGTCCGGTCTTGCTGATTAATGAAAGCGAGTGTGATTTTATAACATCAGATAGACCGGTAGTAAAATATAATAAATGGTTTTTAGAAAGGAATTATACCCATCCATGTGGTTTTGGTCATATGGGGGCTCAATGCTTCGTACCACTGTCCACAAGAATTTGTTTTTGTTTGTATGATGATACTGTGTATGAAAACTGTTATGGGAAAAAAGATCGAATTAGAATTTATCAAACTGAAACAATAATAGAGTTTAATCGCTTGGCTGTAAATAATTCGTATAAAGAAATTTATTATAGAAAAGAAGTAGAAAATAACTTAGATTCGATAGTCCGAAAAAAGAAAAGCATAGAAGAAGGCAATTGGTGTATTGGAAATCCTTCAAATGGATATTTACAAAAAATAGAAAGTAGAGGAAATTATGAAAAAGTTAGTTTGCCGATGTTTAAAATAAGACCATTTTTCAAAACAGCGCCTTTTCCATATGGTGATGAAGTTGGACCATTAAGAGAAGAAGCGTATTCTGTTTTAAATGAAAAGTTGGAGCGGTAAAATACCAGAATAAATTACTGTTTTTTTCTTTAGGCTGTCGTGAGAGGAATATTTTGGGGGCATCTACAGAAAGGATGAAGAATGGCGATAAGATTGCTGATGACCATTTACAAAAGGGAAAAAGGTGAATAGTAATCGAACGATAGTATTTGCAGAAGGCAATAGATTTTGCTTTGAATGAAATAAAAAAGCGAATGGAGGAAGTTAAATAAAAAATTTAGGAAAGAGTGCAAAATTTTGACGAGATTGCAGTATTCCTGAAAATATGCTATGATACTTTTAAATGAGCGAAAAAAGTAAAAAGAATCAGACAATTCAATATTATGATCAAAATGCCGCCGATTTTGTGGAGAACACGCGTAATGTAGATTTTCATGTAATGCAGGATGAGTTTATAGAAGGGCTTCCTGCTGGGGCGAAGATCCTGGATCTGGGCTGCGGCTCCGGAAGGGATACGAAATATTTCCTGGAGCATGGCTATCGGGTAGACGCGATAGACGGCTCCGCGGAACTGTGCGCGTTGGCATCAGAGTACACGGGGATTCCGGTGAAATGCCAGTTGTTCCAAGAGCTGGATGCATCGGAAGTGTATGACGGTATCTGGGCGTGTTCATCGCTGCTGCACTTATCCTATGGGGAACTGGATGAAGTGTTATATCGCATCGAGAAGGCACTGAAGCCGCAGGGCATTTTGTACATGTCATTTAAGCATGGTGTATTTGAGGGGGAAAGGAACGGCAGATATTTTCTGGATTTTACAGAAGAGAAACTGGAGCAGCTGCTGAAAAAACATACAAGTTTACAGCAGCTGCGGAACTTTCTGACAGAAGATGTACGACCGGACAGGGAAGAAAGATGGTTGAATCTATTCCTGAAAAAGATCAATTCTTAATTGCATATCCGAACTATGTCCTCCGGGAGACAGTGACTTATCCGAATGGCGGTGTGAGTCGCTTTTATGATGATGGGGTGGACATGGTCATTATCGATGATGAAATCTGCTCCTGCCGGGATGGCGAGCAGATTTTTCCTTATACACTGATCACAGATAAACAAAACCACTATATGAAAATATACCGGAGAGTGTTCCGATTCCTGGGATTCGATCCGGAAACGATAGAAAAATGCCTGCAGAAAAGCAGACAGGAAGTGCTGCACTCTAGCAAAAAGATTTCAGAAAGCTTTCTGTAATGAAAAGAGGATAAAAGAGGGAGGATGGGCAGAGATGTGGATAAGAAAATCCCAAGGAAGATAGTTGTGCAAATTGAAAAAATCAATTTCGGAGATATGCATAAAAACATCCATTTGCTGGCGTGGGTGTGAACTGTAACCATCGCTTAGATTTAGCGCAGTAAAGTCCTTAATATTGGACTTATACTGTGCTAAATTCATAATTAAAGGATAATTATAAAACCCAAATATAAATATAGTCTTTAGATTTCTAAAGATACAAATGACATATATCGTCTTTAGTGATATAATTCTAACATATACGAATTGATATTTCACGAAAGGTAAAACAATGTCAGTTTCATACAATGGTTTATGGAAAATACTGATCGATCGAAACATGTATCGTAAGGATTTGGCGGAAAAACTTAATATTAGCTCTGCAACAATAGCCAAAATGGGGAAAGGTGAAAGTGTCTCCATGGATGTGTTAGAAAGGATATGTACATATCTGGATTGCAACATAGGTGACATAATGAGTTTTGAAAAAGACAATGCAAAAGAGAGTGTATAAAGTATGATTGAAAGAATATGTCCTAAATGCAGGATTCCCATGAATGGAGAGCGTTGCAGTAATCCAGATTGTGGAAGTTTAACGCAAATGACATCCAAGATATATTGGTGTGATGAATGTAATATTCCCATTTTTGATATGGATTGCCCCATATGTACTAACAAGGGAAGATATATAGCTTCTGATATAAGACCGGTATTTCCGGAAGAAAATATGCTTATTTCTTTAATACTAACAGGAGATGCTTTGCATTATCAGAAATCTTCAGCTTGGTATGGAAATAATAACTACATTATTGACGGGAAAAAAGTAAAATTATCGGTTTCAACCATAAATAAATGGCCGATAGAAAAAGTTAAAGAATTAAAAGATCAGTATGATATGAATGCTGCAAAATTAGATTATAGCTATTTTGATGAATATAAAAGAGCTTTTATAGCAGCAAATACAGATAGATATAATGCTATTACAGAAGAGGCAGTTCATTATGTTCAACAGTATAAGGATAGATACAGTATTGATGACATGATGGTATCTTTTAGTGGAGGAAAAGACTCCACAGTGACGTCACACATTGTAAATACAGCACTTGGCACAAATAAAGTCCTTCATGTTTTTGGCGATACCACATTGGAATTTCCATATACTATGGAATATAAGAAGCGCTTTAATAGAAATGAAGAGTCACAAGGAGTAAGAATTTTAACTGCTAAAAATAGAGAAAAAAACTTTGAAGAATTGTGTGATGTTGTAGGACCACCTAGTAGAGTAATGAGATGGTGTTGCACAGTTTTTAAAACGGGAGCTATTCAAAAAACAATAGCCTCTGCATTTAAAGATAAAACAAATATATTGAGTTTTCAAGGAATTAGACATAGTGAATCTGTTAGTAGAAGCAAATATGAAAGAGAGAGTGACAGCCCTAAAATAACTAAGCAAAAAGTAGCATCTCCTATTATTGATTGGTTTGACTTTGATGTTTGGCTTTATATATTGGCAACAGGCATAGACTTCAATGAAGCATATCGTTTAGGCTGGACGAGAGTAGGATGCTGGTGTTGCCCTAATAATGGTGGATGGTCTGAATTTTTATCCAAAGTGCATATGTACGATCAATATGTACATTGGCATAAGCTACTTGTGGATTTTGCAACAACAATTGGAAAACCTGACCCTGAGGAATACGTATCACAGGGAGGCTGGAAAGCACGACAGGGTGGAAATGGACTTGCCGCTGCACAGACATCGGTTGTAGCGTATGAACCGTGCGCAACGGATGAAAATGCATTTAACTATGAATTACAGCGTCCTATAACGGAAGAGTTCTATGAATTGTTTAAGCCTTTTGGGTATATCAATAAGGAACTTGGAAACAAACGTTTAGGTGAGGTATATGTCTTAAACAAAGCAGGAAAAGTTGTACTTGTTCTTCAGGGAAGAATGGGAAGCACTAAGCTTAAAGTGACCATTAAAGATACACATCTTGCTGGAGCAAGAAATTTAGCGGCTGCTGAGGGAAGAGTGCAGTGTCAGCTTACTAAATATCAAATGTGTTTAGGGTGTAAAGCATGTGAAAGTGTATGCAGGCATGATGCCATTAGTGTGAAAGATGATGGTACTGGAAAGATTGCTTATACAATTAACGATGAGAAATGTAAGCGTTGCACTGAGTGTGTTAATCATTTTAATGCAGGCTGCTACATGAGAAAAGTATTATGTATAAAGAGGACTTAATATGGCAACAAACACAAAAATAAAAATAAGACTTCAAGGTCATGAAAAATTTGCGTTAAGAGATGGGTGGCTTACAAAGGGGCTGAGTATTATAGACAAAAGACCAGATGCTTTTTTGGGAAGTGAGGGACCTGATCTTTTTGGCATTGGAAATAATATGGTGAAGTCCCTTAGATATTGGATGAAGGCATTTAAACTTATCGAAGAAAATCCGGGCGTAGGAGCAAAACTTTCTGAACTTGGAAAAATCATTTTACAGAATGATGTATATCTAGAAAAAAATTTTACTTTATGGATTCTGCATTCGCAAATTGCTAAAAATATTGCAGATGCGACTACATGGTACATGTTTTTTAACAAATGTAATGTAATAGATATGGAAAAAGATGAGATAGAAAAAATTTTGTATCGTGAAATATCTCAATATGTCATGGGACAACCGTTTTCTGAAAACTCGTTAAAGAACGATGTAGATGTTCTGCTGAACATGTATAGTAAGAATAAAGTGAACATTGATCCTGAGGATAAAAGTCAGTCTCCTTTTGCAAATTTAGGTCTCGTCAAAAATACAGAAAATCTCTATTCTCAAACAAGTCCTAAGAGACGTGATATTGATGAATGGGTAGTGCTGTATGAATTAGCAGAAATGATGCGGGATAAAAACGAAATATCTATAGAGAGAGTATTGAATGGAACATGCGGTATTTCACATATCTATCAGGTGAAACCGGTTCTGGCAAATGAATTGCTTGATCGGCTGGATGCTGCTGAATACATTCGTGTAGACAGGACGGCTGGATTGGATATGATATATCGGACAAAAGCTTTCACAACAGAGAGCGTAATGGCGGACTATTATAAAAGATAAAAGAAACGAGAAGAGTGCAGATGGCCATTAAGAGTTTAAATGAAATCATAAAATTTAATAATAGCTTTAAAACATCCATAAATTTATACCTTAGTTTGAATAAGGCGGAAAAAGTACTAAGCTATATTCCAACAAAATCATCTGTTAATTTTTTGGATGGCTATATGCAGGCAACCATAAATAATAAGGAACAGGCGACACTGCTTGTAGGACCTTATGGCAAGGGAAAGTCACACTTATTATTAGTATTGCTTGCTATTTTATCAATGGAAAGAACTGGTGAGAATACTCAAATAATAGAAGAGTTAGCTGACAAAATTTCTGCTGTAGATGAATTGGGAGAACAGGCAGCTTCTGATGTAAAATTATTATGGAGTAAGAATAGATTTTTACCAGTTATAATCAATGATACTACTGGTGATTTAAATCAAGCATTTTTATTGGCATTGAACGATGCTTTAAAAAGAGAAAAATTGGTTGATTTGGCACCCGATACATACTATTCGATTGCATTAAACAGGATAGAAGACTGGCAAGAAAATTATCCGGAGACCTATCATGATTTTATTACAGAATTAAAAAGCATTGGAATAGAACACAAAGAATTTATTTATGAGTTGAAAAGATATTCACGGACAGCGCTAGATACTTTTATTAGTGTATATCCAAAGATTACATCTGGAAGTATATTTAACCCATTGGCTGTATCGGAAGTATTGCCGCTGTATAAAAGTGTTAGTGAACGTCTGGTAGAAGACTATGGGTTTTCGGGAATTTATATAGTATTTGATGAGTTTAGTAAGTTCATCGAGGGACTGACGGATGGTAATGTCGGAAATAACATGAAGTTACTTCAGGACATGTGTGAATTGGCAACGGATTCATCGAATGCGAAGATATTTATTACGATGATTGCACATAAGAGCATAAAAGAATATGGCAAATATCTATCCGGTGACATTATTAATGCATTTACTGGAATAGAAGGTCGTATTGTTGAAAAACATTTTGTTACGTCATCCAAAAATAATTATGAACTGGTATCACATGCAATTATTAAAAATTCTAGAGCTTTGGGGCAAATACCGAACGCTGGAAAAATAGTAGGTCCCACAGCTTTAGAAAATTACCATCAGCTACCGGTATTTAATTGCAATTTTGAAAGAAAAGATTTTGATGAAATAATATTAAAAGGATGCTATCCCTTAAATCCACTTGCAACTTATTTACTTCTTAATATTAGTGAAAAAGTTGCACAGAATGAAAGAACATTGTTTACTTTTATTTCTAATGATGAACCTAACAGTATGGCTCGATATGTCTTAGATCATGATAAGTCAAAGGACTGGGTGATTGGCGCAGACCTGATTTATGATTACTTTAGTGGCTTATTTAAAAAGGATGTCAATAATGAATTTATTCATAACATATGGTTGGGCGCAGAGGTAGCACTTTCAAAATGTTCTTCGGAAGACGAGCGAAAAGTGATTAAGGCTATGGCTGTCATCCAAATTGTAAACAAAGAGGATGAAGTGCTGGCAAATGAAACATATTTAAGCTTGGCGGTACGACTGAAGGAAGGCACTTCTGCATTAGAAGCGCTTACACAGAAAAATATTATATACAGAAAGAAATCTACAGGAGCTTATGTATATAAGACGCAGGCTGGAATTGAACTGAGAACTGAAATTAAAAAGCTTAAAGAGATTAAGGGAAATAATGTAAATTATGGGAAGGCATTATTAGATATAAATAGTGCTTATTATATAGTCCCTAGAAAATATAATGCAATGCATTCTATGACGAGATACTTCCAACATGAGTATATGGAAGCAGAGTATTTTCTTAATGTAGAATCTGCAGAAGTATTTTTTGACTCTCAAATGAAAGCAGATGGTAAGGTTATAACTTTATTCAGCAGAAAGGCTATCCAACAAGACGCTGTAATAGAAAAGGTAGAGGAGTTAAGACGTAAGAATCTCGTAGTAGTGGTCCCTGAGAAAAAGATATCATGTGAGAAAGAACTAGTAGAATATGAAATATTGCAGGATATTAGAAAAAACTCATTCTTATCGATTAATAGTGATATTGCAAAAAGGGAAGTTCCGCTTTTAGAAGAGGATATTATTGATACTGTACGCAATAGATGTACAGAAGTATATCTAGAGGATAAGAATTGTAAGGTATTAGCATTTGATGGAAAGCATGTAGTTGAATACAAGGCAAATCAAGAGGAAAATGCGGTAAATAGCAGTTGTGAACTGGTATATTACAAAACACCTGAAATAAATAATGAAATAATCAACCGAACCACGATAGAAAGTGCACAGACAAAAAAAACTCGATTGAACATTATAGCTGAACTTCTTTCGACGAAAGGGGAGGTAGAGCCACAGTTTTATAAAGGAACAAACCAAGAAGCCACTATTTTCAGAGCCCTGTTTGATAGAACAGGAATTATTGATGACACAGGGGAGAATTATACAAAAGAAATTTTAGATCTTCTTGACAAATTTATTGATGAATGCGGTGTAGAAAAACATTCATTGAAAGAAGCGATTGCATTATTGACATCGGAACCGTACGGCATGCGTATGGGGGTAATCCCGATATATTTTGCATATGTGTTGTCAAGACGACATGAGGATATTGTGGCATATTATGCAAAGGGTGAAATACAAATAACCCCAGAAGTTGTTGTCAATATGTGCGAACATGCGGCAGACTATTCGTTGTTTGTTTCGAGAGAAGATTACCTGAAAGAAGAATATATAAGACAAATGAACGAATTGTTTTCAGTAAATGAGAGCATAAACCTTACGGATAACAGAATTAAAAATATAGTATTATGTATGCAGAGATGGTTTCGTTCCTTGCCGCAGGCAACGCGGAATTTGGCTGAAATATCGGATTATCCAAATCAGGAAGTAAGTGTAGGATTAAAAGTATTTAAGAAGATACTGCAAAAAGTGGAATACAATCCTTATGAAATTGTATTCGATACACTTCCTAAAGAACTAAGCGCCGGTTCTTATCAAGAAGAATATACAAAAATTGTCAATTGTAAAAACTCCTATGATATGTATCTTAGCTGGGTGATAACATTAGCTGTATCTAGAGTATATGATACTTTTGACCGGAAACGGAAAAATGACTTATATCATGTTTTGAAAGAATGGTATGAACAGCAAAGCAAATTATCAAAGCAGGGATTGCATAGTGGTCGAATCACGAATTTTATGTCATGCATAGAAAAACTGGATGTATATGATGATGCGGAAGTGGCAAAAAGAGTCGTAAAGGCATTATCAGATATATACATTGAAAATTGGAACGATGGAGCATTGGATGAATTTTCCCAAGCTCTTAGTGCAGTAAAAGCAGAAGTGGAAAGTATACATGATGAAAAGAATGAGGGACAGAGGAGACTTACGTTTGTAGGCAAAAATGGGAAAGTAATCGAAAAGTATTATGAAGCAGTCGATGAAAGGACAGGAGCCATTTTAAGAAATATTTTAGAAGATACCCTGGATGAATTTGATGATTTGAGCGTCAATGACAGGGTAGGAATATTGCTTGAAATGATTGAAAAGGTGATAGGGTAAATGATTTATTTAGATAATGCTGCAACTACATATCCAAAACCGGAACCGGTATACGATGCTATGGATAGAGCAAACCGAGAATTATGTGTTAATGCTGGGCGAGGCTCTTACAAAAAGGCACGTGAAGCAAGCAAACTGATTTCCGATACCAAAGCGATGCTGAGGGGACTTGTTCATGCGGATATGAATGTTGCAGTAGTATTTACCCCATCCATCACAATAGCACTTAATGAAATTATCGGTGGAATTAAGTGGCAGACAAATGATGTGGTATATGTGTCACCTTATGAACATAATGCAGTGGCAAGAACATTGCATCTTATGACAAAAAAACATGGTATTGTTATCAAAAAAATTCCGCTAGTGGATGGTGGACTTGATGTCGATATTGATAAAATGGCGTACGAATTTTCTAAAGAGAAACCTAAAGCAGTGATATGCACACACATTAGCAATGTTACAGGATATATATTACCTATTGCCAAAATATTTGAAGAAGCCAAGAAATATGGTGCTATTACAGTGCTCGATACAGCTCAATCATTGGGACTTGTGCCGGTAGATATTAGGACTATTAGAGCAGATATAATTGCATTTGCAGGGCATAAAACATTATATGGTCCGTTTGGCATTGGTGGATTCTTAAATATAACTGGCGTGTCACTTGAAGAGACTATAGTTGGTGGAACCGGTAGTGATTCTTTGAACTTAAATATGCCGGCTGGTGCGGAGGCACGATATGAATCATCAAGTACTAATATCAATGCAATTGCCGGACTGAACGCAGCATTAGAAGTATTGAATCAATCGCTATTATTGGAGAAAGAGAAAGAATTATCTAATTACTTAAAACATGAATTAGAAAAACTATCAAATATTAAAATATTTTTACCGAAAGAGGAACGGGACCACGTCGGAATCTTTTCGATAACGGTTGATGAGTATTTGGCGGATGATGTTGGTACAATTTTAGATGAAGAATTTGATTTAGCGGTAAGAACGGGATATCATTGTGCACCTTGGATTCATGAATATTTGGGAGATATTCAAATGAAAGGAACAGTGAGAATTAGCTTAGGACAGTTTAATACAAGAGAGGATATTGATAAGTTAGTAGAAGCATTAAAAACTTTATAGATAGAAAGTCCAAACTTATGCTTAGGTGTTAGGGAAAAGAGATGAGTAAAAAAGATGTACATATCAGCTACTGCCCAGAAATTCGTTGATTTTCTAGGACTCATTTCTAGAGATGGAACCCAATGGGGAAAGTGAAAGTTATACTTAGATAAAAGGATATCAGTGTACTAAAGGAGAGGAAATTAGATGAGTAATTACCTAGATTATATGGCTAGACTGAGTCAAACTGATTTGAGAGGTTATCTGGGAGAACAACTTGTTGACTTACTAATTGAATGGTTGCCAGATGGCGATATACTGCTTACAAAGCAGAAGATGATAAGTATGATTAATTCATTATATGGAACTTCCATTTTTAAAGATAGAAAATTTCGGAGGGATCTTCTTCAGTGTATGAAAAGTTCTGAAATAATGGAACTGAGAGACTCATGTCTTACAGGAACTGAAAAATCTGAAACGGATCCCATGAATATAATAAATATTGTAGTTAACAAACCTTGGAACAAAAATGCAGTAACTGCCTACCTTTTAAAATTGTGGGGAATATCAGATTCGATATTTGATAAGAAGAAAGATGATACAGTAATTCAAAATGTGATAGATGCATCTGAAGAACAATTTTATGAATTGTTGGACTATCAGTATTACATTAAACAAAGAGTGCTAAATAACCTTAATTCCGGGCACTTGCTTGAGAGAATGTTAGTGCATATGCCTACTGGTACGGGAAAAACAAAAACATCTATGCACGTAATTACAAACTATATAAATTTTACGCTTGAAAAGAAAGGCATAGTTATTTGGATTGCACATACGATAGAACTGTTACAACAAGCATATGATACTTTTGAAACAGTGTGGGGACATTTGGGTGAAGGTAAGATTAATGCTTATAAACTTTGGGGAAATAAGATTATAGAAGACATTGATCAACCATTAAATGGAATCGTTTTCTGTGGATTATCAAAATTAATGTCAATAGCAGAAAGCAGACCAGAGCTATTTGAACGATTGAAAATAGATTGTAGATTAATTGTTTTTGATGAAGCACATAAGGCAGCAGCAAAACAAACTCAGAGGATTATTAATAATTTAATGAGAATGCCAGAAGGATATGAGAATCGTGCACTGGTGGGGTTGACAGCAACGCCAGGACGGACAACGGAGGATTCATATGACAATAATTTGCTAACTAATATGTTCGGAAATAAATTGATCTACATAGATTCTGATATTTTGAATCAGATTAATTTAGGAAAATTAAGATCGATAAATACAGTTGCAGAATCTAATATAATCAAATATTTTCAAGAACGAAGAATCTTAGCAAAGATGAAACCACAAAGGTTGGTTTACAAAAAAGATTTTACAAATAAAGAATTGGATATTTTAAGCAGCTCTTTGAGAGATATGGGATACGAGGATAAAGAGTATACTAGCGAACAGTTGAAAGTCTTAGCAAGAAATAAAGAAAGAAATTTAGCGATTATGAATCAACTAAGGCAGTTATATTTAGAAAAAAAGCCAACAATTGTATTTGCTTGTTCTGTGGATCATGCCAAAATGCTATCTGCAATGTTAATGATTGAAGGCATACCGAACAGTTTGGTGCTAGGCGAGATGGAAGCAATGGATCGTAAACGAGCCATTGATACATTTAAAAACCGTAATTCTGGTATAGACATTATTATAAATTATGAAGTATTGACAACAGGATTTGATTCTAAAAACATTGAGTGCGTATTTATTACTAGACCGACAAAATCAATAGTGTTATATAGTCAGATGTTAGGAAGAGGACTTAGAGGTCCCTTGATGGGAGGAAATGAAGAATGCATACTTATTGATATAGATGATAATTTGCAGGCATTTGATAATGAAACAGCATTTTCACATTTCAATGATTATTGGAGAATATAGGAGGGAAATATGGGAGCAAGTATTGTAGATATTAGAAACATGGGGGATGCACTTAGAAATACAGGTTATAAAAATATTGAGAGTGCAGTAGCAGAAATAATAGATAATTCTGTTGAGGCAAATGCAAAAAACATATTTATTGTTTTAAGAGAAGGAATAGCAACGTCAGGGCGGAAGGTGGTTACGGAAATTGGTTTTTTGGACAATGGAGAAGGAATGTCGATTGATGTTTTGGGAAGCTGTTTAGGTATAGGTGCATCCACGCGACAGGCAAGAAAAGGCATGGGAAGGTTTGGTGTAGGTTTACCACAAGCATCGCTATATGCGTGTCCTGAAATAGAAGTTTATTCGTGGCAAGACGGAATAGAGAATGCCTACAAAGTTTATCTGGATATAAAAAAGATAAAGGATGGTATACAAACGGAAATTGAAGATCCGGTAAGAGAGAATATTCCAACTCCATATGCTGAATACCTATCCTACAAAACGATACTTGAAAATTATGATTTTACACAATCGGGGACATTAGTTATTTGGAAGAAGTGTGATAGGATTAATCCGAAGACAAGAGGACCATTAACTGAAAGATTAGAGTTCTCATTAGGACAGAAGTTTAGATATTTTATTCATGATGGAATTAGTAAGATAAAAATTGTCTGTGATGAAAATCCAGATGCGGCAATTGATGTGGCACCGAATGATCCGCTTTTCTTGATGGATGATAACTGCGTATTATGTCATCCGGATGATCCTAAACATGTTTATAAAAAAGGACAAAAAATAGGACTTGAAGCTCCTTTTGAGCTATATACAGCCAAAGGTACAGGAACAGGAGAAGTCAAAATCCCAGTCAAATATATTAATAAAACAGGTAATATTGTAACTGCGCCTGTACTTGTTAGATTCTCAATAGTTAAAGACAAATTTTACGATGAAACGGCATTCCCGAAAGGATCTAATCCTGGAAATTATGCTTTAGGTAAACATGCTGCTAAAATGGAAGGAATTTCTGTTATAAGGGCAAGAAGAGAAATTGATTTTAGGAGATTCGATTTTTATAATGTTATTAATGAGCCTCAACATAGATGGTGGGGGTGCGAGATTATTTTTGATCCTGAATTAGATGAGGCATTTGGAGTTGCGAATAATAAACAATATGTAGAATTGAAAAAGGTGGATGTAGAGGATTTAGATCCTGAAGAAATTGACGTTCCTCCTGTATGGGATCAGCTAGCGGATACTATTATTTCAACTATTAAAGCTATGTATGCTCAAAATGAAGAAACAAGAAGCAACACCAGAACTTTTGATAACAACAGTAGTCCAAGCACGGATATTATTAATACAGTTGAGAATGATCCTGCAACATCTGATTTGAATGATGAGGATGAAGAAGATGAAGAGAAACCTTCTGCAGAAGAAATGGCTGAAACTGGGAAAGAGGAGTTGAAGGGACTAGGTTATGAAAATCCTACAGATGAACAGGGTACAGCGTTCATTAATAATTCTGTGAATTTCGTTTATCAAGATAAAGGAGAAAGAAGTCCAGCATTTGATTATAAACCAGTGTTAAAAACGACAGTTATAACTATTAATACGAGTCATAAGTTTTATACATCGTTTTTGAGTAAAATATATTCTAATGCTGAGGTTAAAACAACATTTGAACTGTTCCTTGCTTCGTTTCTTCAATCGGTAAGGAAGACTGATGCATATCAATCAGTTGAAAATGATCGGTTGATGACGGCTTGGTATCTTCGATTGAATAATTATATTTCAGAACAGCTAAATCCGAGAAATACTAAATAAGAGGATGAAAACATGCCTATATTATTAGCTAATGAAATACTTGACTCCGTGAAGAAAGAATTGCAACATGCAACATCATCAGTCAGAATTATAACTGCTTATTGCAAAGCATCATCATTTATGTATCTTAATAAATGCATAAATGATGATGTAACAGATAAAAAGCTTTTGATACGGTTTAGAATGGATGATATTTTGAAAGGGAGCACGGATTTCGAAGTTATAGAAAATGGTTTCAATAATGGATGGGATGTGTATGTGCGCTTTGACTTACATGCTAAAACTTATATTGTTGATAATAAGAGAGGAATCGTAGGAAGCGCAAATGCAACAAATGCAGGTCTTAGCATTGGAAAAAATGGAAATATGGAAATAGCGACACTTGTAGATATAGAACCTGGTGATATAGAAAAAATCGAGAAACTCTATAATGATGCAATTCGAATGAAACCAGAAATATTGGATAGTATGAGAAGACAAATTGAGACTGCTAATAACAGAAAAATTCAAGAAGTCTATCGATGGGATATTTCTATAGAAAATCTATTTAAGCCACATATTGATGTTTTGTTTTCGCATGAATTACCGGAAACATGTGTACTGATAGAAGGCGAATATATTAATTTTATGGATGAAATATATGACGGAAATATTGAAAAATTGAAAATGGCTTTTCGATGGAGCAATGCATATCTGTGGCTGCTGATGATATTAAAAGAAAATGATGGTTGTATGTATTTTGGAGCACTGTCAGAAAAACTACATAATACGATGGTCTCAGATCCTAAACCGTATAGAAAGGATGTGAAGCAGATGTTGTCAAACCTTTTGAAATTAATTGAAAAGCTGCAGATGGAAAACGTCATAATTGATTGCCCTAATCATTCTCAAAGAGTGCGTTTAATAAATGAGGATATATGAGTGTTATTTAATCTATAAGAAAGGGAGTGAAAGCAATGAGCTAAAGAAAAAGGTTAAATGAATAAAATGTTTAAGAAAATTATTGCTTATGGTCATAAGAGAAATATATAACAAAAGAAAGGATATATTATTTTAGAATATATAAAATCAATATAATAAGAAGACTATGTTAGATAAAAATAAAATTTATTACGGTGAGTATACATTAAAACATTGGATTGATTTGATTTTAACAGGAAACATTATTTTGCCTAAATATCAGCGTTTTTTTGTATGGGATAAAGACAATTCAAAAGCGTTGATAAATGCGCTTAGGGAAAACCAATTTGTACCTCCAGTTACAATAGGGAGTTATATTGATGATGGAGAAAAACAGAATTTGATTTTAGATGGACAGCAAAGACTGACAAGTATACTTTTAGCATATTTTAATCTTTTTCCTAAAAGAGATCAAAATAAAGTCAAGGCTAAAGATTTTTATTTTGCAAGTGAAAATGACGATACAGATGATGATGATATTGATTTTATTAATTGGGATTTTAATAAGTTACTAAAACTAATAAATGATAATGAGTTACGAGATAGATCTGAAATCCATAACCAAGCAATAGATGAAGGTTATGAAAACATGGATTTGACAGCTACAATTGATTTTGAAAAATGCTATTTGGGATTTTCTTTTATTGTACCAGCTACCGAAGATAGTAAAGAGCAACAAAGATTCTATTCTAAAGTATTTAGAAGCATAAATATAGAAGGGAAAAAACTATTACCTTTGGAGAGTAGGGAGGCATTATATTATCTGAATAAGGATTTGGCCGGTTTTTTCTCACCTGATTTTGTAAAAAGAATTACTATTAATGAAGGGAAAATGGACTTTGTGAGATATTTGTCAATTCTTTCACAATATGAGCATACTGGAGTGGAAAAAATTGCCAGAGGATTTTCAAAGACAATGGAAATATATTATGAAAAATTTATATATGCTGTAGTAAATGATGAAGAAACAAAAGAATTTATAAAGATATCAAATAAAATTCCTGAATTAGAGTATAATTCGAGAATAGATAAACTACGTAAAATTATTGAAAAAATGAAATTAGTGAAGCAATATGATTCTATTATTGACTTAGATTTGTATATGTTTGGAATTATATACTATACTATATTTGAAAACAAATCAATTGCCGACTCAAAATTGGAAGAGTTGGATTCCAATATTAAGGCGAAAATAGAAAAATTCAAACAGAATGAGTTGCATGCGAAAAATCCTAGTGCGTTAAAACATTTAAAACTTAGAATAGAAGGCTCGATTGAAGCGTGTAAGGAGTTTGTGTCATGAGTAAACATGAAAAATTTATTATGAAGCCGATTACTAGTGTCATTGAAGAAATGAAAGCAGCAACTTCATGCATAGGGAGTGGAATAGAAACATATCCATTATATGATTATGTTATTCAATCTACTTTTACTAAAATGACGGGGTTTCAAGAACAGAAAATAAAGTGTATAGACTGGGAACTAGCAACAAATGACTATGATTATAGACTAATGTTTGTAGATGATGTAAAAAATAAAGGAACTTATTCGACCTATGATGCTAAGAATAGTGTATATAATGCTCTTATAAATGAGATAGTAAGATATTCAGGGAAAGGTAAAAAAGATTTCCTTAACGAAATGAAACGGGAAAAAAATATCAATCCTAGAGAAATCATTCAACAAATTCTTGATAATACGAATATAATTTATTGTAGACAAAGGGAATATAACGCTTTTAAAAAATGTGATAAAGAGTTTAAGGAGCAGTATTTTATCGTTCCAGATAGTAATGAGAGCAAAAGCGTAAAATTATTTGAAACAGTTTTGGTAAAACATTATAAAGAAGAATTGTATAGGCAGAGAAACAGAATAGCACATAATACATTATCTTATCAGCAAAATCTGCCAGAACTAGAGATGCTGAAAGGCGAAAATGAACTAACTAGAAATTATTTTTTTTGGTTTTCAATTTTAGTTCTGATAGATGAGATATTTATGGAGTTATATAATGTGTATTCTAAGTGTTTAAAAGAAAATAGTTACTTTGATGATTAAAAACAGAGATATAAAAGCATGGAAGATAACTATTAAAGAAGGTGCTGTAGATCTTTGGCAGAGAGAACTTTCTAAATTTATATTCTGGGTAGATTGCTAAGATCTACTTTATTACCAGATATGTGAGGTTTTTTCTTCGGCCAGTATGATGGCAGAACCTTCTTTAAGGGTTTAGCATGCGGGCGCCCAGTAAGTTGTAGGGGGCACGTATTCGAAAAGGTAGGCTCAAATATAACTTTTGGATCCTATCGGATGACTGTCATGTTTTATAAGCACACACTGACGCATCATCTGCTTGAATGATAGGATAATCATACTATTTCTGGTGCAAGGTCGCTTCGGGAGAGCTGAAACTTCTTGAGGCGGAAGCTGCCAGATGGCTGACGAAGGAGGAACTGGATTCCGTACAGTGGCTTCCGGCGGATGTGACGTTGATTGATAAGATCAAAGGCTGCATGTCTTAGGAAGAATAGGGGTATGTAATGCGACTTCGTAATGTTTTAATCGTAGTAAGTGATATAGTGTTTTTTGCAAGTACAAATTACCTAAAAATGCAGAGGCACTTCCCAAAAGTTGCAGCAGGAAATTCCTCAAAGTTGCATAAGCTCCCCGGAGCTTGTTAAAGGCTCCAGAGGCATGTCGTTGCAGACATACTTTGGTTAATAGTTACAGATATGTAATGCTGGTCTCATCGGTGCCCCTTGCAAGCCGGTGCAGCCGGTCGATTCTGGAAGCCACTTGTTGTGGATCCTGACCGCCACAGACCAGTCTGACATATAGACCGTATGCAGGGTCTCCTTCAAAGTAAACGCTCCATAGCAAGTACCTTTTACCCTCCGTGCTCATCTGCAATAATAGTCTCACACTATACACAGTCAAAAAAGTTTAGCACTTAACTTTTTTGACCAGCGTCAGGAGGTCAGACTATGAACACTCAAACCAGTTTAGTTGCAGAACAGATCAGGCTACAACAGTGGGCCGACCAGATCAGGGACTGCCAGAATCGTCCCTCTGATATGAAAGTCGATGCCTGGTGCCGGGAACACGGCATAACAAAGGCTAATTATTACTATCGCCTGCGCCGAGTCCGGGAGGCCTGTCTGAAAATTTGTGATCCGTCCCCTTCCTTCGTGGAACTCACAGCACCTGCAGAAAGTATACCGGCTAAAGCCTCTCACACACATTCCTCCGTTGCTGCAGTGCTCCATGCAGAAAGCGGAATCACTATAGATATCTATAATGACGCTTCAGCGGATTTCCTCAGAAACCTGATAGGAGCAGCCAGCCATGCTGAATGATGCTTCCGGATTCCACAAAATATATGTTGCCACCGGATACACGGATCTGCGCAGAGGCATGGAAGGACTGGCAAACATCATACGTTTCCGCTTTCATCTGGATCCCTATGACAGAAATACCCTGTTTCTGTTCTGTGGCAAGAGAACAGACCGTATCAAGGGACTCCTGTGGGAGGGAGATGGATTCCTGTTATTATACAAACGGCTGGATACCGGGGCTTTTAACTGGCCGAGAAACAGCGAAGAAGCACTGTCGATCACTCCGGAGCAGTACGCAATGCTCATGCAGGGACTGGAGATCGTTGCCAGACATCCTATAGAGCAGACAGAGGGCCCGAAGAAACTTTTTTAAGTTTTGTGCATTTCGCAGAATTTTTTTTGTGGACAGTTTTATCCCTGCGGATTTACTGTCTGCTGTTTATCCACAATGGTTCTGTCCTGCCCTCCATACGGCTGGCGGAAATGTACCGTATCTGCTATAATGGACCCAGTAAGAAAAGGAGCTTCACTATGGCAGTCAGATACACAGAAGAACAACTGAATACCGTTGACAAGTCCCTTCTGATCCAGATGTTTCTGAACCAGCAGGAGCAGCTGGAGACCCTGACCGCCGAGGTCCGTTCCCTCAATGAAAAGATGCAGCTTATGATGGAGCAGATGGTTCTGGCAAACAGAAACCGTTTTGGACGTTCCTCCGAAAAAATGGAAGATGCCAGCCAGATCAGCTTCATAGACGTGGATGGAACTATCGTCTTCTTCAATGAGGCAGAGGCCGTCTGTAACCTGGATGCCCCGGAACAGGAATAACTGGAGGTTTCCACTCCCCGCCCGGTAAAGAAAAAAGGCAAAAAGGAACAGGATATGTCAGGTCTTCCCATAGAACGGATCGACCATTACATGACAGAGGAAGAACTCACTGCAGAGTTTGGTAAAAACGGCTGGAAACAGCTTCCGGATGCCATATCCCGGAGATACCGTTTTGTTCCTGCAAAAGTGGAAGTAGAGGAACACCACATCGGAGTCTATTCCGGCAAAAAGGATGGACACATGGTAAAGGCAAAACATCCCAGAGGACTGCTCCATGGAAGTACCGTCTCCCCGACGCTTGCGGCAGCCATTATAAACGGCAAATATGTCAATGCCATTCCTCTTTACCGCCTGGAACAGGAATTTAGGCGCTATGGATTAGCCATCACCAGACAGAACATGGCAAACTGGATGATCCGTCTCGGAGAGGAATACCTTTCTGTTCTTTACGAAGAAACTGTATGATTACCATGTCATCCAGGCAGATGAGACACCGGTGCTCGTAAACCATGACGGCCGTCCGGCAGGATCCAAAAGTTATATGTGGGTCTATCGTTTCGGATATATGTATCCGGAAAAACAGATCGTCCTGTATGAGTACCAGCGGACCAGAAATGCTTTCCATCCCCGGGAGTTTCTGAAGGATTTTTCCGGGATCTGTGTTACGGATGGCTATCAGGTCTATCACACTCTGGAAAAGAAGAAGGAAGACCTGACGATCGCAGGCTGTTGGGTGCACGGACGCCGGAAGTTCGAGGAAGTCCTTGCCACCATACCTGCCGAAGGGAAAAAGAAATCCGTTGCCTGGCTGGTAATGAGACAGATCCAGGCGATCTACCGGGAAGAAGGTAAACTGAAAGATCTCCCTTCCCAAGAAAGACTTGCGTAGCGTCAGGTGGTCATCCGGCCACTGGTAGATGCTTTGTTTGCGTATCTGAAACAGAAAAAAGAACAGATCGTGGTAAAAGGCAAGTTAGAAGCTGCTTTTACCTACCTTCTGAATCAGGAAAAATATCTCCGGGTATTTCTGAATGATGGAGATGTTCCGATGGATAATAATGCTTCGGAGCGTGCCATCCGTGGCTTCTGCATCGGAAAGAAGAACTGGGAAGTCATTGATACCATAAACGGAGCCAAGACATCCGCTGTGATCTACAGTATCGCAGAGACAGCAAAGGCCAATAATCTGAAGCCCTACGAATACTTTGAGCATTTGCTGACCGTGATTCCAGAACACATGGAAGACACAGACCGCAGCTTTTTGGAAGAGCTGCTCCCCTGGTCACCAGCGCTGCCGGAAAACATTCGAAAATAAAATTTACAGCAGGCCGCAAAAGCGGTTTAAGATTGTCAAGGTACTTGCTATGGATCGTTTACGGTGTTTTTATCAAATGGTAAGGTTCTATCAGCGATTGAGAGCAAGTGAGTATCACTTATGCTTTGCCAGATCCAGAGGAAATTAGAACTAGAATTGATAGGAAAAAGTAATTTGTGCAGACCGTCTGCACAAATTGGATTAGGAACTGGAAGAATGGATTTACAACGCATGTCAAACGAAACGCTTATGCAACTGCAAGAAGATCTTACCGATGCAAATATCGACGGTACAACTGTCGCTAATTTGGATTATAAGTAAAGTTCCAGTGATAAAAGAAGGACCTCAATATGGCAAAAAATACAGTCAGCAAACTAAGCAATGCTTTTTCCACAGGTGGCGGTGGAGCGAATTTTGAACAGCGAGTACAGGCAATGTTTTTACTTTCATTACTGGTGGATGGTTTTTGTCCTGCGATGGAAGAGCGAACGAAGCGAGTCTGTTTTCAGGCGAAATGTATTGGTTTTGATGTTGATGATCTGGCAGTATTTACATATAGAGGTCAATCGGAAGGGAAAATGCTATGCCAAATAAAACATAGCATTACCATAAGTGAAAGAGATTCGGTATTTCAAGAAGTAATCAGTGCAGCCTGGAGTGATTTTAATAAGGAACAGTTCGATAGAGAACAGGATAAAATTGCGTTGGTAACGGCACAGATTGCAACCGGATCCCAACAGGCATTACGCTTTTTATATGCACAGGCATGGGCTGCGGCGGATGAAAATCAATTTAGAGACAGAGTATATCTTGGCAATTTTTCAAATGCTGATAATAGAAGGGTGCTGAATGCCATAAAGACGTGCATTTCAAATGCAAGCGATCATGAGCCTACAGACAGAGAAATGTGGCAATTCTGTAAATGCTTTATGTTGCTTCTATTTGATATGGACTGTAAGGAAAGTATCAACAGAACCTTGTCTGCATCGTTAATAAAGTGCAATTCTTCTTATGATGGATTTCTTGTGTGGTCCAGGCTGGTGGAGTATGCGGGTGACTGCAATCAGACGGCAGCATCAGTAAACCGTGAATCTATAGATGACAGTATTTGTGCTCTTTTTTCCGATTTTGAAAGCAAACAGCTGCCGGTAGCACCCATTGCTCAAATAGATTTGTTTATTCCTATGCTGGCTCTGATAGGCACATGGAATGCGGAAAATGAGTTTGACCGGCAAATCGTAGAACAAATATCAGGAATGGAATATGCGGAAGCGGAATCAAAGGCGCGAAATATGCTCTGCCAGAATTCACAATATCTGAAATTGGAAAATGGTAGTTGGTGGAAAGTACAGCATAAAGAGGATCTTCTGGAGCAATGTAAGGAGCTATTGTTTGACGATTGCCTGGAGCGGTTGATAAACGCGGCAAAGATAGTCTTTGCACAGAAAAGTAGAAGGGTAACAAGTAAGACCCCATACTATGTGGATACCAATGGTGAATACGATAATTCAAAGGAATTGCGTAAAAGCATAGTGACAAGTTTGTGCTGGGTGAAGATGACATTACCCCAATTAGTAAAGTGCAATCAGAACAAGATAGAAGCTTCTATAAATGAATTTGTTAGAAATGCGTTTGCAGAAGGTGATTGGGTTACTTGGGCAAGCCTCAGGGATTGCCTACAGGAGGTAGCAGAACTGGCACCGGATATTTTCTTGAAAAAGGTAGAATGGTGTGCTGTATACAAGCCGCAAGAGATTTTACGACTTTTTCCCAAGAGTAACGATAGCTTTTTTGAACCGAATTATATTACAGGTATTTTGTGGGCAATAGAAGCATTGGCATGGTCGCCGGTCTATTTGATTTCAGCAATAGGAGCATTGGGAGCGTTGGCGGCATTGCCATATGAAAAAACAAATTGGTCAAATACACCGATGAATTCCATTGTCTCTATTGTATTGCCGTGGCATCCCCAGACACTTGCTGACAGTGAGAAAAGAAAGAATGCTTTGCGGTGCTTGAAAAATGATAATCCGGAAGTATTTTGGAAAGTATTAGTGAAATTATTGCCTAATAAAACCAATACAACGGCGGATAATCCCAAACCGAAATACTTATCCTTGGCAATTCCGGAAAAAATAACTGTGACGAAAGCAGAAGTATATGAGCAATATACTTATAATTTGGAATTGGCTGTGGAAACTGCGGAAGGTGATGTTGAAAAGTGTGAGATTCTCGCAAAACAGATAGAATATATGCAGGAAGCGACATTGCTCAAATATCTGGGTGATATTGAGAAAAATCTGGATTCGCTTGGAGAAACGGAAGTTTTCAGCCTGTGGTTACACTTGCGCGAGAGGATGGCGCAAATGCAGCCGGAAGAAAATACGGTAATTAATAGGCACAGGGATAAAATACAGGCGTTGATACAAGCAATGGAACCCGGAAATATTTGTGTGAAGTATCGAGAATTGTATTTGGGGAACCGATATCTGTTTGACAAAGGGGATTTTGAAACAACATGGAAAATGCTTGAATATAAGAAAACGCAGGCAATCAGAGAGATATATGATCAATATGGTGTTGAGGAAACGGAGGCATTCGGACAAGCAGTAAACAATATATGGGATGTGGCGCATAAACTTGGCGATTCTTTAAATATAGAGGAAATTTCAGGAATAATAGACAAATATTGTGAAGGCAAGTTATCACAGCCGTTCTATATTTCCTGTATTGGTTCTTTTTGCTATAATTTTGGAACAGAAAAGTTAATGCAGACATCTTTGACTCAAAAGGATGTAAGCATTATTTTGGAGACTCTTTCTAAACTCTCTTTTTCAATAGAACTTTATCATGTGGTAGAAAGTATTTTGCCGGAAGAGGCGGAATATTGGAAAATTGCGAATGTACCGTATGGCTATGGAGAGGATAAAGCAGAAGAATTAAAATTAGTGGTTAAAAAATTCGTAGAATATAAAAGATATGTTGCAGCGGTAAATATTGCCGGACGTTCGAAAGCTAAAGGGGTATTTACAGCGCAAGATATATATAATTTGTTAAAATTGGCCGGAACAGAGAACTCTATTGGAATGGAAACAATAGATGATTATGCGGTTCAACAGTTAGTCGGATGGCTGCAAGAACAGGATGAGATTTCACTGGAAATGAAAAGCGATATAGAGTTCATCTATTTACCAATGTTAGATGAATATTCTCAAGTTCATCCGCATGCATTGCATACCAGATTAGGCAATGATCCGGATTACTTCTGTAGTCTGATTGAATTGTGTTATAAAAAAAGGTCTGAAGAGAAGAGCAACCGCGAACTAAGTAAGGGACTGTCGGAACGTTTGTTTCAAATATTATTTGAATATAAAGTCACGCCCGGAATCGATTGGAACGGTGAATTCCATGAGGATGTTTTCAAAAAGTGGATGGCATCAGTAAAGGCATGGAGTAAGGAGAATGACCGCTATGCGGTGACGATGCATACAGTTGGCGCAGGGTTTGCCTATGCCGAACTTGATGATGAAAAAATGCCGCGGAAGGTAATCATGGAAGAACTAAACAAGGTCGAAAACGAAGAAATCCGCCGTGGCTATTGTATTGGTATCAGTAATAAGAGAGGCGTGCATACGATAGAACCGGATGGCAAACCGGAGATGGAGTTGGCAGCTGACTATGAAGAGAGAGCTAAGATAGCGGAGGAAAGAGGATACTCTAGATATTCGAATGCGTTGAGGGAGATTGCGGATCAATACAAAAGAGAAGCATTGTACAATATTTCAAGAGCACAAATAGAAGAGGAGTCAGAATAAAGCCATTCAAGATAAAATACGAGAGGAAGGGGAGATGACCAGCAGGGAAATGGTGAAGTTCTAAAGGTAAGAGTAAATTTGGATATTTTGCCATGTTGACACGAAAAGGTAATCCTTGTATTATGATGTCAAAGCATACATTCTAACGATTCAGACAGCGCAAGCTGATCCTTATATCTAAGTTCTTTCAATGAATTCTATGCTTTTATACCCTATTAACCAAGTAAGAGCATAGTGCGTTGAGAGACAGGTGGAACAATCAGAGCGTGCAATTACGGAATGCATCAGTGAAGGGATTCTGGCAGAGTTCCTGCGGAAGAATCGAGCGGAGGTAGTAAAAGTGAGTATTTTTGAATATGACAAAGAAAAAGAAGAGAAGAAGCTCCGCAAAGCTGAATTTGAGTATGGCAGAGAACGGGGAAGAGAAGAAGGAAGAGAAGAAGGAAGAGAACAAGAAAGGAATCAATTACTGACATTAATATCACAGATGAGTGCCGGAGAGGATGCAGACAAGATAACGCAGCTGAATGACCCGGCTATTCTGGAAGCAATGATGAACAAGTACGGGATAGAGTAAGATATCAGAAGTAGCCAAATCCTGGTGGTGGATTTGGCTATTTTATATCCGATTGCGACGTCTTCGCAGGTGAAAAGATGATTGCAGGAAACGTGTAGGGGAGGATAAATTTTGAACGAAAACGCAGCACTGGAGACTTTAAAGAATTATTTTGGCTATTCTTCTTTTCGGGAAGGGCAGGAGAAGATTGTCACTGCCATTTTGGACGGAAAGGATGTACTGGCTGTTATGCCGACGGGAGCCGGGAAATCCATCTGTTATCAGGTGCCGGCATTGATGCTTCCGGGGATTACCATCGTAATATCCCCGTTGATTTCCCTGATGCAGGATCAGGTGAAATCCCTCAATGCGTCAGGAATCCGGGCGGCGTATATCAATTCGTCTCTCAGTGAGACGCAGATCACAAAGGCTCTGGAATATGCGGCGCAGGGTGTTTATAAGATCATCTATGTGGCACCGGAACGGTTGGAAACCCGGGAATTCCGGCAATTTGCAGAGCGTGTTGACATTTCTATGGTCACTGTGGACGAAGCACACTGCATCTCCCAGTGGGGACAGGATTTCAGACCGAGTTATTTGAAAATCGTTGATTTTGTGAACAGTTTGTCCGACCGCCCGATTCTGAGTGCATTCACAGCGACAGCCACGGAGGAAGTGAAGACGGATATTGCCTGCATCTTAGGACTTCGTGATCCTGCTGTTGTGGTAACCGGTTTTGACCGCCCCAACCTATACTATCGTGTGGAGAGTATCAGAACAGCAAAGGGAAAAGAGGAATTTCTTGCGGATTACATAGAAAAGCATCCGGATGAGAGTGGAATTATCTATTGCGCCACCAGAAAAAATGTGGACGCAGTGTATGAGCTGCTTTTAAATAAGGGGGTTCCGATTGCACGCTATCATGCCGGAATGAACAGCGAGGAGAGAAAAGCAAGTCAGGATGATTTCATCTATGACCGGCTGTCTGTGATCGTCGCGACCAATGCATTTGGCATGGGAATCGATAAATCCAATGTCAGGTATGTCATTCATTATAATATGCCGCAGAGCATGGAAAACTATTATCAGGAAGCCGGACGTGCCGGAAGAGATGGCGAGACCTCTCAGTGTATCCTGTTATTTTCCCAGCAGGATATTATGATCAACCGCTTTTTGCTGGAACAAAAAGATTTTTCCGAGGTATCACCGGAAGATGCCGAACTGATCCGCCAGAGAGATGCCAGACGTTTACAAGTGATGGAAGGCTACTGCCGGACGACATCGTGCCTGAGGAACTATATTTTGGAGTATTTCGGGGAGAAAGTAAGCGTGCCTTGCGACAACTGCGGAAATTGTCACAGAGAATATCAGCAGGTGGATATGACGGCAGAGGCAAAATGGGTCATTAACTGCATCGCCGAGACGAAGGGCCGATACGGGCAAAATATCGTAATCGGTACGTTGCTGGGAGCTAACCGTGCCCGGCTGAAGGAACTGGGGACGGTAAATTACAAATCCTACGGAGCTTTAAAAGAGAAGACAGAAGCCGAACTCAAGAACCTGTTAAGCGAGCTGATCCTGGAAGGGTATGTCGTACAGACGCAGGATCAGTACAGTGTTCTAAGAATCGGCAAGATAGAACCGCTGCGGAATCCGGATGCCAAAGTGATCGTGAAGGTGCATGAGGAAGAGAAGTCTGCACGCAAAACTTCGGAAAGAAAAAGAAGAAGCACCGATGCGCTTACAGGAGCCGGTTATGAACTGTTTGAAAAATTGCGGAGTCTCAGGCTGGAGATTGCAAGAAAAGAGGCAATGCCGCCGTATATTATATTCAGTGACAAGACCCTGATCGATATGTGTGTCAAATTGCCGCAAAGTGTTGATGATATGCAGAATGTCTCCGGTGTAGGCACTGTAAAGTGCCAAAAATACGGGGAAGCGTTTGCACAAGTAATCCGCGATTATCTGCATCTTCACCCGGATGCTGTGTGCAGCATGGCGCAGGAGCCGGCGGAAGATTCTTCTGTCGGACAGCAAACACGGACAGCAAAGAAGTCCAAGAAAACAAAAACAGAGTTCTATCTTATGGAAAAGGATGCAGAATCTTTTCGATATGCAGAGCTTTATTACATCAGTGAGATCAAAGAGGAATTGAATCGTATCTGTACCACAGAAAATGTCAAAAAAGTCACCGTCTCGTCCATTTGGCAGTATTTAATGGAGGAAGGTTATACAGAAGAGATTGACCATAATGGTTCTTATAGCAAGGTACAGACGCAGAAAGGTCTGGATGCCGGAATTGTGACGGTAGAGAAGACAAGCGCCTCCGGATTTCAGTATACTCTTTTGCAATATCCCCCGGTGATTCAACAGATCATTGTGAGGCATTTTGTACAGAAATAAAAATTCAACCACCGGTTGCTTTACGTAAATGTCAAACCATGCGTCTGATGTCCGGAAGCGATAAAGATAATCAATGAAATGTTAACCGACACAAATATAGGTTGACAATTACAAAATACCATGCTATTCTGACAGAGGTTTTTACAAAAGACATCTGATAGAAAGGCATGGTTTTTTATTATGACAACACAGACAACAACGAGAAGCAAGACTTATGACATGGTGTACATTGCAGTATTTGCGGTACTGATCGCAATCTGCTCCTGGATTTCCATTCCGATGACAGTACCTTTTACCCTGCAGACCTTCGCGGTATTCCTGGCAGTAGGTGTGCTGGGCGGTAAGAGAGGAAGTCTTGCGGTATTGGTATATATTTTACTCGGTACGGTAGGCATCCCTGTATTCGCAGGATTCTCCGGCGGTATCGGCGTACTGCTCGGCAACACCGGCGGCTACATCGTAGGATTCCTGTTCTCCGCACTGGTAATGTGGCTGATCGAGAAATTCTTCGGACGCAAGATCTGGGTACTTGGTATCTCCATGGTAGTGGGACTGATTGTCTGCTACGCCATCGGAACCGTATGGTTCATGGTAGTCTATGCGCAGAATGCCGGCGCAGTAGGACTGGCAACGGTTCTGGGTTGGTGCGTCATTCCCTTCATCATTCCGGATCTCGTGAAGATCGCCTTGGCACTGGCATTGAGCAAGAGACTGGGCAAAGTCCTGAAGCTGAATGCATAATGATTGACGAAATGACACAATACAGAATCAGACCGCATCACGGCATGTGCCTCCACTTTTTCGAAGGAAAAGGCTACAGCGACGGTTTCACCGCACATATGGCAGAAGTGAAGGAACGACTTTCGGGGGAAGATAGTGAGACAGCTCCTGCCACTTTAGTATTGGTGAGAGAGACCGACGAGATCTGCAGCGCCTGCCCACACAACAAGGCGGGCATATGCGAAGCGGCGGAGAAGGTAGACCGCTATGATCATGGGGTATTACAATATACAGGATTGAAGGAAGGACAGCAATTGTCCTTCCACAGCTTTGAGCAGATCGTAGCAGAGAAAATACTGACACCCGGATACGGCAAAGCTATCTGCGGAGATTGTCAGTGGAGAGATATCTGCCATAAATAAAAGCGCTGTTGCTATCAAGGCAGCGGCGCATATTTTTCCCACTATTGCATTTTGTCACCAACAGAGCTAGAATAAAACAGTAAAAGCGACAAAGACGTCAGGCATAGATTGCCGGCGTCTTTTTTGGTGCAGAGGAAATGAGATATGAACACAAGACAGATGCAATATGTGATTACGGTAGCGGAAACCCGGAGCTTTTCGGAGGCAGCTGCGAAGCTGATGATCTCGCAGCCTTCCTTGAGCCAATACATTTCCAAACTGGAAGAGGAAATCGGAGCACAGATCTTTGAGAGAACCATACCGTTAAAAATAACCTATGCCGGAGAGATCTATCTCAAAACGGCAAAAAAGATCCTCATGGAGGAAGCCGAACTGCAGGACAGACTGTCAGACCTGAAAGGTGGCTTGTCCGGAAAGATAAAAATAGGCACAGGGTATTTGAATGCCGTAACCGTGCTGCCGGAACTGGTTGCCGAATTTCAACGGGAGTATCCGAATATACAGGTGGAAATCTATGAGGAGACCGAGCCGCAATTAAAATTGCTGGCGGATGAAGGAACGCTGGATCTGGTCGTGGCGACCAGTAAATTTGATACCGCTACTTATGAAAAAGTATTGTTGGGAGAAGAGGAGTATCTGATTGCGATACCCAAGATTTTTGGGACATTTAGCGAGGAAAACAGCAGCAAAGGGATTGCGGAGGAGTATCCGGAGCGAGGAGAGCTTTCGACGATCCGCTTTGCGTTGCTGAAAAATATTCCGATGATCCGCCTACAGCCGAATACTTATATGAGGGAACTTTTGGACAGCCTGTATGACATTAACCATATCCGGCCGCGGAGTACGGTGGAATGTACTTCCGCGCTGGGAGCCTATAATATGACCAAGGCCGGAGTGGGTGCGACATTGATCTCCTACAGCACCTACCGGATGGATTATTCTTATAAGGTCAACTATTATAAAATCAGTGATATTGTGAAAAAAAGACAGATTTTTCTAAGCTACAACAAGAGCAAATATCTCAGCAGCCAGACCGGAAAATTTATAGAAATCGGACAAAAATATTATGAAACGCATTTCAAATAAGGTCGAAAGAATAGGAAGAATAGGATAATATAACGAAAAAGTTATAAGTAAAATAATTGTTTTCGTATTTGATTTTCAGACATCGGAGTGTTAGTATTTATTTCAACAAATCAATATACGCGAACAAACGAAGGAGTTTATGCGAAAATGCATAGACTCCTTTTGTGTTGCAAGGTTTGGGAGAAGGAGGAATGTATTATGAGAAAAATAAAGAAATTTGTAGCTGCTTTGTTGACAGGTACCTTATGTGTCACCATGTTTTCCGGATGTGGTGCGGCAGCCGGTGGCTCATCTGCAGGAAGCAGTGCCGGTGCAGACACCAATGTGATTAAGATCGGATCGGTGCATCCTTTAACCGGTTCTTATGCTTATGAAGCACAGCAGATCATCAATTCTCAACAGCTTGCCATTGATGAGATCAATGCAGCCGGCGGTATCTCTTCAATGGGAGGCGCCAAACTGGAACTGGTCGTCGGTGACAGCCAGGCAAGTGCCGATACCGGAGCATCCGAGACCGAAAGACTGATCTCCGAAGGTTGTTCCATCGTAACAGGAACCTTCCAATCCGGTGTAACACTGACCTGTATGCAGAAGGCAGAACAGAACGAGGTGCCGTTCCTGGTAACAGTAAGTAACAATGTGGCAATGTTTGAAAACGGTTTTGAATGGTGTTTCCGGATTCAGCCCAATGCAGATGTATATGCGAACGATTTCATACAGTATATTTCAGAGATCAAAACAGACGATATCAAAACCGCAGTGCTGATTCATGAAGATTCTCTGACCGGTACGGACACCGGCGACATCATTGCAAACAATATGGCATCTACCGGAATCGAACTTTTGGACAGAATTACTTATTCCGCCAGCACTTCTACTTTAAGTACAGAAGTTACAAAGCTGGCTGACCTGCAGCCGGATCTGCTGATCACCATTGGCTATTTTGCAGATACTTCGCTTCTGGTCAAAGAGTTGAATGAGAGAGGCATCAAATTCAAGATGGTATGCGGCGTATCAAACGGCGGAATTTCCGATAGCAAATTCATTGAAGATTTTGGCGACAGTGTAGAGAATTTCCTGGATCTGAATTATCGTTTTAATCCGAACAGCGATAAGACCAAAGCATTGTTAGAGTCTTATAAGGCTACCTATGGTGACGACATGTCAGTCCATGCAGTATGGGGATATGAGAGCATTTACGTCATTGCAGATGCTTTGGAGAGAGCCGGATCTTCAGATCCCAAAGCTTTGAGAGATGCTCTGAAGGAGACGGATATCGAAGACCATGTTCTGGCACAGTCCGGTTCTATTATCTTCGATGAGAAGGGGGAAAACATCAACGCAGCCGGTGTTCTGGTACAGATTCAGGATGGCAAGCATGTTGTGGTCTATCCTATAGAATTTGCGGAATCTGAATTGAGATACAACGAATAAAAATGAGCGATAGGAGGTAATTGCTATGAATGCATTTTTTCAAGCGTCCATAGACGGAATTTTGATGGGCGGTGTGTATGCGCTGGCGGCACTCGGAATTTCATTGATCTTCGGTGTTATGAAAATCACGAACTTTGCGCATGGTGCATTGATCACTGTCGGAATGTATGTGACATTTGAGTTTTGTGTCTTATTAGGGATTACCCCGTATGTCGCGCTTCCCATGGTGATTGTCGTAATGTTTGTGATCGGCTATCTGATTCAGAAATTTTTCTTAAACCCTCTGATGGGGGTAGCCGGTCACAACCAGCTGCTTTTGACGCAAGGTCTCTCGATTGTCATTGAGAATCTGATTCTTGTATTGTTCAGTGCCAATTATAAGTCGGTTACGGTACCCGGTTTTGAGACGGCAATCAGCCTTGGCAGTATTACGATCAACAAACCGAAACTGGTAGCCTTTCTGTTTGTAGCACTGATTTCCGCAGCAATTTATCTGCTTTTGGAGAAGACAGATCTGGGCAGGGCAATCCGGGCAACCTCAGTGCAACCGGATGGCGCCACCCTGATGGGAATCGTGGTTCCCAGGATCAATCAGATCGCATTCGGACTTGGCATCGTATGTGCCGGTGTGGCCGGTGCACTTCTGACACCGACGCAGTATATTTATCCTACCAGCGGCAATTCCTACTCTTTGAAATGCTTTGTAATCGCGGTATTTGGTGGACTGGGAAATATCTGGGGAGCCATTCTGGCAGGCTTGATCATTGGTGTGGTGGAATCCTTTTCCGCATTATACCTTGGAGGCTCCTGGAGTGAATTGGTAGTATATCTGATTTTTATTTTAACATTAATCATTAAGCCGACCGGTTTATTAGGAAAGAAGGGATGATATGAATATTCTTGGAGGTTTTCTTAAAAAAGCGACCGTTTCCACCAGCAACGGCAAGATGACAGTGCAACAGATCGTCATCGTTGCGCTGGTAAGTCTGCTGATTTTGCTTACCCCACAGTTTTTGAGCAATTATCGGTTGAATCTGATCATATCCATTCTGACAGCTGCCTATTTTGCACAGTGCTGGAACCTGATGAGTGGTTATACCGGACAGTTTTCTTTCGGACATGCAGTATTTTATGGGCTTGGAGCCTATACTTCCAGTATTTTATTTGTGGATTTCGGAGTGAATCCATGGATTGGTCTGGTATGTGGGATGCTGGTCGCCGGAATTGTGGCAGCGGGAATCGGCTATCTGTCTTTTCATTATAACCTGAAGGGTGATTACTTTGCACTTGCTACCATGGCTTTTTGCGAAATCTTCCGTGTCATTTTTAAAAATACCAAATTCCTGCATGCAGCCAGTGGTGTATCCATTCCGTTCAGCAAGGATATTGCATTGATGCAGTTTGGCAGCAAATCAGGGTTCCTTTATGTGGCATTTATTATGCTCGCTGTCATTACCTTTGGACTTTATAAGATCCGTCGGACCAAGATGGGACTGTACTTTGTCGCTGTCCGTGAGAATGAGGATGCGGCGAGAGCTCTCGGAATCAATGCTTTTAAGTACAAGATGATTGCATTGATCGCAAGTGCCATGCTTTCCGCAGTCGGCGGTACCTTTTACGCACAGTATTATTTGTACATAGATCCTTCGATCGCTTTTGGCAATACCGTATCGGTATCAGCAATCACACCCTGTATCATTGGTGGCGTGGGAACGGTATTCGGACCGATTATCGGTGCGGCAATCATCGAACCGATTTCCGAGATCACCAACGCAGCATTATCCAATTATGTAGGAATGAACATGGTAGTGTATGGCTTGATTCTGGTCGTTGTCATTATGGTGATGCCAAAGGGCGTGATTGGTCTGGTGCAGGAACTGAAGGTAAAGTATGCAAAAAACAAGGTGACGGAGGTGTAAGTTATGGCAGTATTGTTAAAAGCAGTGAAAGTAACGAAGAAGTTTGCCGGACTTACCGCAGTCGATTCGGTAGACCTTGAGATCAGAGAAGGGGAAATCGTCGGTCTGATCGGTCCCAATGGCGCAGGAAAGACGACTTTTTTCAACTCCATCACAGGATTCTATCCGGCTACCTATGGAAGCGTAGAATTTGATGGTCATGACATTACTAAGAGGACAACCTATCAGAACTGTAAGGCCGGCATGGCAAGAACCTTCCAGATCGTACAACCCTTTGGACAGTTGACCTCTCTGGAAAATGTCATGGTAGGTGCATTCAACCGGGAAAAATCTTATGCGCAGGCAGAAAAAGTAGCACGGGAAATGATCTGCTTTGTGGGAATGGAAGATAAGATGCATGCCATTGTAGCGGATCTGACGATTGGAGACCAGCGGAAACTGGAGATGGCGAGAGCACTTGCGACCAAGCCGAAGCTGCTTTTGTTAGACGAAGTAATGGCAGGACTTACCCCGACAGAGATAGAGGACTGCGTGGAACTGGTACGCAAGATCCGTGCTTCCGGCGTAACGATTTTGATGATTGAACATATTATGGCAGCCTTGATGCAACTGTCAGACAGGGTTGTGGTGCTCGATCACGGAAAATTGATCGCCGAAGGCACACCACAGGAGATCACCCGGAATGAACGCGTTATCGAATCCTATCTGGGAAGTGCTTATAAAAAGGAAGCGTGATTGGAGCAGATCAGGAAAAATAAGGGAGGAAGGACTATGCTGGAAATCAAAGACTTGTATGTGAATTATGGAAACCTTCAGATCATCCAGGGAGTGTCCATGACAGTAAAAGATGGAGAAATGATTTCCCTGGTGGGTTCGAATGGCGCCGGAAAAACCACATTGCTGAAAGCGATTTCGGGTATCAAAAGCGTGAATAGCGGAAGCATTCTCTTTGATGGCGTGGAGCTCACCAAACTGAGTGCACCGAAGATTGTGGAACAGGGAGTGGTGCAGGTACCGGAAGGCAGAAAGCTTTTTCCGGATATGTCTGTACAGGAGAATCTGGAACTGGGATCTTACCTGAAAGGACCGAAGGCAAAGAGAAAAGATACTTTAGAATATGTCTATACCATGATGCCGGATCTGAAGATCAAAGCAAAACAGCCGGCAGGATCCCTGTCAGGAGGACAGCAACAGATGGTTGCCATCGGACGCGGATTAATGAGCTGTCCTAAGATGTTGATCTTTGATGAACCTTCGATCGGCTTATCTCCGCTACTGACTGACATTATGTTTGACATTATTGCAAAAGTAAAAGCAGATGGCGTTACGATCATGTTGGTGGAGCAGAATGTACAGAATGCATTAAAGCTTGCGGACAGGGGCTATGTTCTGGAACAGGGCAAGATCGCCATGGAAGGAAAGGCAGCAGATCTTCTGCAGAACGAAGATTTGAAGAAAGCATATCTGGGAATGTAACAGAAGAAAACTAGGACAGGAGGCGTTCTTATGAGTAAAGAGTTATTGATCAAAAACGGTACGGTCATATTTGAGACGGATGTACAGAAGGCAGATATCTACATCAAGGATGAAAAAATAGCTGCAATTTATGAACCGGGCGAAGCGCCGGAGAAGAACTGCGAAGTCATTGATGCAACAGGGCTGTATGTAATGCCCGGAGCGATTGATCCGCATCAGCATCTCGGACTGTATAACAGCTTCGAGGAATCCTACAAGTACAGCACTGCAAGGGAGGTGATCGGTGGTCTGACCTCTATTGTGGAATATCACAGAGGCAAGGGAAATTATTTTGATACAGTGGCGGAGGAAATCGCAATCGGTGAGAAGAATTCGCTGGTGGATTTTGGTATCTCCTTGGGATTATGTGCAAAAAAACACATGACAGAATTGGAAGATTATGTTACCAAACTGGGAATCACCTCCTTTAAGTTTTTCTTTGATAAACAGGATATTGCCCATACATTTTACGGAATTCCCGAAGAAGAGGCCATGAAGTTAGACAAGGCAGATCTGTATTATGTGATTAAAAAACTGCATGAGATCGATCCGAAGCTTCTCTTATGTATTCACTGTGAGGATCCGGATATGTTCCGGGCTTTTCTGAAGGAGCAGCAAAAACAGCACCCTGACGCAACGGGAATCGAAGCCTGGGATGCCGGAAGACCGGATTTCGTGGAGAGTAACTGTGTGGCAGGCGCGATGCTGATCAATGCAGAATTAAACGGTAACATTTATATCGTACATACCTCAGCCAAGAAGACCCTCGATGTGTACCGCGCATTATCCGAAAATATCGATTGCGGCCAGGTAACGATCGAGACTTGTCCCCAGTATCTGTTGTTAGATAAAACGGCAGGAATGGATGCCAAGGTCAATCCCGCGCTCCATACCAAGACAGATAACGAAGCACTCTGGGAGGGCATCCGTAACGGCATCGTGAAGACAATCGGTACAGATAACGTGCCAGTAACAAGAGCACAGAAATATACCAGAAACGGCAAACATGCGGATACGCTGTGGGATGTCTGGGTAGGATTTTCCGGACAGGGCATCGCCATGCCGGCGCTGATCAGCGAAGGCTACCTGAAGAGAGGAATTCCTCTTACTACGATTGCACAGGTATTGAGTACCAACACAGCGAAAGTATTCAATCTCCCCGACAAAGGATCCATCAAGGTAGGAAAGGATGCAGACCTTGCACTCATAGATATGAATTGGGAGAGGACGATCACACCGGAATTGTACGGTTGCTCTGATTTCTCCATTTATGACGGCATGAGCTTTAAAGGCTGGCCCAGATATACCATCGGACGTGGTGAAATTTTACAGAAGGATGGCGTGGTGTTAGCAAAGCCGGGACGCGGAAAATATTTAAAAAGAAGTATCTAAGGTGTGTTTCACAGGAAAGGAGTCGGCTATGAAGGTGAAAGTATTGGGAATCCAACCGGGAACGGTAACGGATGGAATGACAAATGAAGAATATGTAGAGCGGCAGATTGCATTTATGGAAGACCTTGTAGAACAGGAAAAACCTTATCTGGTGGCATTTCCGGAGATGATGACCGGAATCTATTTTGGCATGGTAAGAGAAAAAAAGTGGTTTCAGTATGCAGAGGACTTCCTCACAGGACCCACGACAACGAAAATGCTGGAAGAGTCACGGAAACTGAACATACATATTGCGTATTCCCTGTTTGAAAAGACTGTGGAGAACGGCAAGGAAGTGTATTACAACACAATGGGTCTGATCTCTCCGGTGCGCGGTGTGATCGGAAGATACCGTAAAATTCATATTCCGGGAGGAGATATCCGCTATAACCCGGTTTATGAAAAATACTATTTCAATTCCGGTGACAAGCTTCCGGTCTTCGAACTGGACAATGGCGTAAAAATTGCTATGCTGATCTGCTATGACAGATCGTTCCCAGAGGTATGGAGATCTTATTACCTTCAGGGGGCACAGATCATTGTGGCGGCGACCTGTACCATGGGACTGCGTTCCGATATGTTTATTACAGAATTGCAGACCAGGGCATTGGAATCCCATGCATTTGTGATTGCACTGAACAGAGCGGGGGACGAGAAGGTGGAGAATGAGCCGGTTGCAAGACACCATTTTGGAAAATCCTTCATCGCCAATCCGCTGGGTAATCTGGTCGTGGAGCCTCTGGGGGACGAAGCCTGGAGGTATGTGACCTCGGAACTGGATCTGGACGAAGTCACCTATGCAAGAGGCAGATTAAACTGGCAGAGAGACCGTCATCCGGAATTATATGGTATGGTCTCGGATCCGAACTTTGCACCGAAAGGATTGATCTTCGAAAAAGGATTCTAACAGACGAAACAATGAAGAGAGGTGATCGTGTTGACGGCACAGCAGAGTAAAAATTTCATGAAATATGCAGCAAATCTGATCATAGCAGCGATTCTTATGGCAGCAGTGCTGTTGCTTCCGATGGATTTCGGACTGACAAGAGAAGCAGTGGAATATCTGGCAATTCTGGTGGCTATGGTATTTATGCTGATCACAGGAGTATTTGATGAACATATTGTAATATTGGCAACGCTTGCCATGTGCGTCATTCTGAAGGTCGCCTCTTTTTCCACGATTTTTTCGGCATATTCCGGAACAACGATGTGGATGGTACTGACGATTCTGCCGATTACGGTGGTCATACAAAAAAGCGGTCTGATGAGCCGCATCGCCCTGTATCTGCTGAAAGCATTTCCCTGTTCGTACCGGTGGCAGCTGTTTGCACTTTCCTTGTCTTCCATGGTGATCAGCCCACTGATTCCCAGTACGACGGCGAAATCCAGTCTGCTGGCATCCCTTACGGCTTCGGTAGCGGACAAAATGAAACTGGAAAAACAGAGCAAACCGCTAACCGGAATTTTCCTGGCGGTATTTATCAACGGTCCCAGCATGGGACATATTTTCCTAAGCGGTTCGGTGCAGGCACTTCTGGTCGTGGGCATGATGCCGGAGGAGATGGCAACCAGATTTTCCTGGATTGGGTGGCTTGCCGCGGCTTCGGTATGGGCGGTAGTGGCATTTCTACTGATCTATGTGGTGCTGCTTCTGTTGTACCATCCCAAGCAGCCGGTGAGTCTGACCAAAGAGGAAATCAATCAGATGATCGCGGACATGGGGCACATCTCCGGAACAGAAAAGCTGACAGCTGTGTTGATGATTGTCACGCTACTCGGCTGGATCACGAAGAGCTGGACCGGAATTCCGGAATGTATTTTTGCTATCTTTACTTATGCCGTGTTGTATACTGCAGGTGCCATCTCCAAGAAAGAGTTCCGGGCAGAGGTTCCATGGGATGTATGGATCTATGTGGGTGGAATCGTCTGTGTGGCAAGTCTGTTCACAACGCTGGGCATCGATACCTGGCTTGCGGGGGTCATGGAACCCATGGTCAGGGTGATTACCTGTAATCCCATCGTGTATATCGCCGCTCTGGTATTGATTGTGTATGCCTTCCGCGTATTCATTGTGTCCTCGATTGCGACGGTGACGATCTTCTATGTGGTATTCGCGACAACGGCATATCAGCTGCTGGGAATCAGCCCGTTTATCACCGGCTTCCTGATCATTGGCGCTTCCAAGTCCTGGCCGACGGAATATACGAATACGAATTATGTGACTGCGGAAGCCATCGTAGGGAAAGATGCGGTACGGTTCAGGGATGCGCAGATAATGTCACATATTTATATTTTAATTACAATTGTCGCTGCGATCCTCAGTATCCCTTTCTGGAAACTGATTGGATTAATGTAGGAAAAAGCAGAAGCAATTGGAAAGGAGCGAATATGGAGAATTATATTATTACAATTGCAAGAGGTTTGGGAAGCGGCGGAAGTCATGTCGGCAAAAAGTTATCGGAAACATTGGGGATTCCCTGTTATGATACCGAGATACTGGAGATGGCTTCGGAGCTGAGCGGCATTAATGAGACCTATTTTTTTGAAGCCAATGAGAAAATCAACAAAGGACAGATCCGCATTAGAAACTCAAAGGGTGTATATACCGGGCACTTATATGCTGTCTCGGATGCAAAATATCTGTCGGATGAAAACCTGTTTAACTATCAGGCAGAGGTGATCAAAAGTCTGGCACTGGGCGGCAAACAATCCTGTATTATTATTGGAAAAGCTGCCAATAAGATTATCGGCAGCCTGAAAAATGTGGTGACCGTGAACATTCAGGCACCCATGGATGTATGTATCGGAAATATTGTCAATCGCCTGCAGATCAATACGGTAGAGGCAAAAGAAAAAATCCTGCAGACCAACAAATACCGTGCCAATTATTACCGGTATTACACCGGTAGTGTCTGGAATGACTCCACGGAATATGATCTGACCATCAATCCCGGGGCTGTAGGAGAAGACTATGCAGCCCAGATGATTGTGGAATATTTAAAACACAAAGGATTAATGAAGTGATTTTGTGTGTGGGGGGAACTTCGAGCACATGCTTACCTTATAAAGAGATAAGCAGTATATGCGATATACAGAAGCACACACGCAGCCCCTTCTCCACGTGTCATGCGTCTGCCGGTACGGGCAAAGACGAACAGCAATATCGTACTGATAAGCAGCAGAATCACATCAATGACCGATTCTCCCAGGACATGCAGCGGACTAATGGCAGCAGACATACCGAGGATGAACAGGATATTGAACAGGTTAGAACCGATAGCATTACCGAGAGCCAGACCGCTGTCTCCCTTTTTCGTGGCGACGATGGAAGTCACAAGCTCCGGAAGAGAAGTACCGATGGCAATGATCGTCAGTCCGATAAAGTTCTGGCTGACGCCGAAATTCGTTGCGATGATGCAGGCCTTGTCCACGACCAGATCTCCGCCGAAGATTACGGCCGCTAAGCCTCCGGCAATATAGATCAGACTAAGCGGAAGAGAGAGAATCTTACCGGGTTCGCCCTCTTCTCTGTTTTTCCGGGCGGAGTAGATCATGAATCCGATGTAGGCTATCATTCCCATAAGCAGAATGACACCTTCTATGCGGCTCAAAGATCCGTCGAACAGCATCAGACACAATACAAATGTCACCAGAATATTTAGCGGCATGTCGCGCCCCAGAATTTCTGTATGCGGTTGGAAGCTATGTAGAAAAGCACAGATGCCGACGACCACGAGTCCGTTAAAAATATTGGAGCCGATGACGTTGCTGATGGCGATGTCATTGTTGCCGACCAGTGCTGCGTTGATACTGACGGAAGCCTCCGGTGCGCTGGTTCCCATGGCCACGATGGTCAGCCCGATGATAACGCTCGGTACTTTCAGAATTCCCGCCAGAGAGGAGCTTCCTTCGACGAAGAAGTCGGCGCCTTTGATTAACAGAATGAAACCTACGAGTAATAACAGATATTCCATGTGTTCTCCTTCCCACAGACGATTCTCGCCTGCCGCTGCGGTAAAGGACGACAAAAAATGAGACCTTTACCGCATCATAAATGATCGATAAAAGTCTCGTTGCTTACAATAATAACCGGCCTTTCGGCGTGATGACGATTATCATTCCAACCGAACCCGGTGAACGGGGGATTCCGGTTGAGAACTACTCCCTCTTAACGTATGAATGTTCCTGCTTGGCTGCATCAGTAGTGAGTGACCACCCTGCTTTGCAATTAACCCGGAACAGCTATATTTTACAGGAGAAGCTTGCTGCTGTCAACGGAAGTGTTCAAATCTTGTCACGGTCTTAACAGGAAACTCACTGCCACCGGATCGTGATCCGAATAAGAGTATCCGGTATTCACATTCTCATAGGACAGACATTCGATATTGTCCGAGATGATAAAACCGTCCAGTGTCACGGTATAGGTGACACCGGGGACGTACTCCATATCAGCATTTCTTGCACTGTTCCAGAGAGCCTCCTTCTCGTCCTGAGGCAGCAGATCCAGGCAGAAGGAAAAATGTTCCGGAAGTTCTGCTCTGGGGAAAGGAAACGCCCAGGATTCACAGTTCTCGGTATCTTCTTCGGAAGCCTTCAGATCGTGGTTGAAATCACCACCGCAGATGACATAATTACCGGCTTTGTATTCTTTTGCCATATCGTTACACAGCATCTCGATCTGACCTTTACGGATAGCATCGCTGTTGCCGTAGGCAGACATATGCAGGTTAAAAATTACCAGTTCTTTGCCGTTATCTACCGGAATCCGGGAGATACTGTAGCAGCGGTCCAGATCAAAGAATTTGCTGAACGAGGTGGAGATCGGGAAGCTCCTGCGCAGGGCGCTTGTTACCGGATATTTGGAAAATAAGCCGAGACCCGATTTGCTGCTGCCGTGGGGCTGTGTCAGCGGATAGAACAGGAAAGCAGAGTCATAATTCTGTGCAAATACCGTAGTGTATTCGGACAGACTGCCTCGTAGCATATCGTATTCATTGATATGATAGCTTCGGGTGGAATCCAGGTCGATCTCCTGGATCAGTGCAAAATCAGGATCCAGGGAAGCTACCAGCTCTCCGACGCCGTTAATGGCATACTCCACGGTCTCCGGACTTTCCGCCCAGGAAGAAGTACCGCCGTCCATGAAGAAGCTGAAGTTCGGCAGATAGGCGCCGAAGCCGATGTTGTAGGTCAGTGCGGAATATTCCGTGTCCGTGGACAGGACAGCTTCGCCCGCTGCCTGTGCGTTATCGGTCGCAGTCGTATCGCCGGGGACGACAGTACCCTTGGCAGCTGTATCGTCAGCCGGTGCCTCCACCACCAGCTCCTGATTATCCTCGATGCGGTGATAACTCACCAAGAGATAGACAAGATACGCAGCCACTACCAGGACAAGAACTCCCAGCACGATTCCTATGATTTTCAGTAACGTTTTGAATATTGTTTTCTTTTTCATAGCTTCATTCTAACAAGGCTTTCCCGAAGTTGCAACAGGGGAGGCAGAGGAAATATTTTATTTGTTATTTAAATATGATTATGCTAAAATACAGACGGACGATATTTGGCATCAAAGCTTATAAAAGGAATCAATTCGTACCGGAAGGGTACAGAACGGAGGAATTTTATGAGTGAAATTGTAATCAGAGATGTGAAAGCTTTTGTGACGGCTCCCAGAGGGATCAACCTGGTGGTGGTCAAAGTAGAAACATCGGAGCCGGAGCTCTGCGGCTACGGCTGCGCCACCTTCACGTGGAGGCATAAGGCGGTGGTGACGGCAATCGAGGAGTATTTAAAGCCTCTTTTCGTCGGGAAAAATGTACAGAATATCCAGGAAATCTGGCAGTCTATGATGGGAAGCTCCTATTGGAGGAACAGTGCGGTATTGAACAATGCCATGTCCGGAGTAGATGAAGCATTGTGGGATATCAAGGGCAAGCTGGCAGGGATGCCGGTGTACGATCTGCTTGGGGGAAAATGCAGAGAGGGAATTGCTGTGTACCGACATGCGGATGGAAGTTCCTGGGAAGAGGTCAAGGACTGTATTTACAGTTATGTGGAAGAGGGATACCGGTATATTCGCTGTCAGATGGGACTTTACGGCGGCAATCTGGGCAAAAACCAGCGCCTGGTAAGACCGGAAAATGCACCGGACGGTGCCTACTATGATCCACGGCTGTATATGCAGAGTGTTATAGATCTGATGGACAAGGTGCGTACGGAATTCGGGTGGAACCTGGAGATCATGCATGATGTCCATGAGAGATTATCTTTGGTGGATACCCTGGCATTTGCCAAGGAGTTGGAACCGTTCAAATTATTCTTTCTGGAAGACTGCGTGAGACCGGACCAGGGAGAATATCTGAGATATCTGAGAGAGCAGACGAGTGTACCCCTTGCAATCGGTGAATTGTTTACCAATCAGACGGAATGGAGAACGATCATTCAGAACCAGTGGATCGATTTCATCCGGGTACATTTAAGCGATATCGGAGGTATCACTCCGGCTGTCAGACTGGCACATTTTGCAGATGTATATCAGGTGCGAACCGCATGGCATGGTCCGAATGATCTGTCGCCGATCGGAATGGCGGCTCAGATGCATTTAGATCTTGCGATGCCTAATTTTGGTATTCAGGAATTCTCCGGCTTCGATGAAGCGGAACAGGAAGTATTCCCCGGATGCCCGCAGGTAAGGAACGGATACGCATATCTGAGCGGGGCACCGGGATTGGGCACCGGATTCGATGAAAAGGCCGCTGCCCGTTACCCGGCAAATGAAAATGTTGATTTTGGCTGGATGTTCAGCAGACTTCCGGACGGAACACCGGTCAGACCATGATAAGAATATGAAAAGAATAAGAAAAAGATTGATGCTGACGGTATGTGCAATGGTACTGCCGATTGCGGCAACGCTGATTATCTATAATATCTATTCGATGACAGCGTTGAACCGCCAGGCGGCCCAGAATGCATCCGGTACCGGCTACATCTACGAACAATTTTTTGAAAAAGATATAAAAACGGTAGAGTCTTATATGATAGCCGAGATGGTCGGGAATGATTTCCGTAGACTGAACTATCACCTGGAGCCGCTGCAGGCTTATATGTGTGCGGAAAATGTCCTGGAAGATTTCACCAAATACTTAAGTGCCGGAGTAGACGGGCTTGTGGCGCTGGAAGTCTATTCGGAGAATAATAATCTGCTCAGGATCAAGCATGCCTCCGGCACCCGCTACGAGGAGACGAAGCAATCGAGGATCAGACAGGCTGTTTATTCGGAAATGAAACAGGAAGAACTCGATACCAGCTGGCACGTGATTCCGGTGGGAGAGGATTATTTTCTGATCCGCATCTTAAAATACGGCTCTGTATACATCGGTGCGGTGATGGACTTTGACCAGTTTCGGAAACCTTCCGCCGCGGAACCGGAGGATGCTGCCTATCTGATCTATACGACATCGGACGGTCAGGCGCTGAATCAGAGCGAACTGCTGAGAGAGAATCAGATAGAATTAAAGCAGAATTCCAAAGGATACTATATTACGGGAACCGGAGCGAGACGTTATCTGACAGTGTATGAGGAGCTGCCCTATGGGGATCTGTTCCAGTATTACATCAGCCCCTACGGAAGCTTCTGGAATTATGTGGGAGCATTGCAGTGGTTCCTGATGCTGTGCAGCTTTGTCTTTATATTATTGATCCCGGTGTTGTACCTTTACATGTATCGATTTTTTGTCGCACCGTTAGAGGGGCTGAAGGGTACCATGGAAGAGATCTCAGAGGGTAATCTGGACGCACATGCGGATGAGAGCAGTGATGTAGAGGAATTCCGTCTGATGGCAACGACCTTCAATCACATGATGGATCAGATCCAGAAGCTGAAGATCGATGCCTATGAGCAGGAGAGGCGGATCCAGAATGCTACGATCCAGTATCTGCAGATCCAGATCCGACCGCACTTTTTCCTGAATTGTCTGAAGAATTTTTACGCGCTGGCGGAACAGAAGGAGTATCGCTCCATCCAGGAACTGACGCTGGCATTATCCTCCTATCTGCGTAAGGTGATCACCTATGAGGAGGACACTATCAGTGTGAGAAAAGAGATGGAAAGTGTGGAATCTTATCTGAAACTGTCTCAACTTGGATTGTCGGTACCGGTGAGCTACAATATAGCAGTGGATGAGAAGCTGGAAGAATTCGGGATACTGCCCCTGTCGGTTCTGACTTTTGTGGAAAATGCCGTAAAATACGGGGTGCAGTCCCAGAAGACACTGCTGATCAGCATCCGGGTGTCATTGTTGCCGGGAGAGACGCAGGGAGATTCCTACGTATGTATTACGATCCTGGATAACGGTCCGGGATTTTCGGAAAAGGTATTGGAAGCACTGAATAAAGGGAATTTTGCAGAAGGGAAAAATGAGGGAATCGGTATTCAGAACGTACAGAAACGTATGAAGATACGTTACGGAGAAAAAGCGACCGTATTGTACAGCAATTCAAACGGAGCATGTGTGGAGATGTATTTACCTTATGAGCAAAATGAATGTACTAATAGTAGATGATCAGATCAATGTGGTAAGCGGTGTCCTGTTCGGTGTGCATTGGGACCGTGTGGGTGTGGGACAGGTATATAAGGCATACAACGCTTACGAGGCGAGACAGGTGCTTAAGGAGAAACAGGTGGATATTATGTTGTGCGATATCGAGATGCCTGTGGAGAACGGATTGAGTCTGCTTGCGTGGTGCAGGGAGCAGAAGATGGACCTGGAGACCATATTCCTGACGGCACATGCGGATTTCTTATATGCAAAAGAAGCGGTAGCCTTAGGCAGTTTTGATTACATTTTACAGCCGGCCCGGTACGAAGAGATCGAGGATGCGGTTTGGAGAGCGTCGGAGAAAATACGACTGAAACGGCAGATGAGAGAAGATTCGGATTACGGTCAGCTGCTAAAAAATAAAAAGGGTGTCATTCTGGGTTCAATGATGGCAGATCTGTTCTCCCGGGATCCGCAGATGGTCGAAGCAGCCAGCGATGCTCTGAAAAGGATTGGGGTCAGCCTGGATTCGGATATCAGGATCTGTCTGTTAGACGTAGTCCGTTGGGGAAAAGGTCTGGAACGCTGGGATCCCAATTTATTATATGATACGATTTCCAATGTCCTGGAAGAACTGTTTTATCCTTATGCATGGAAGACGTTACTATACCAGCGGGACAGAGGTAGCTATTATGTATTGTTGTGCACGGACAGTGGAGCAGAACTGAATGAAGAATCTCTTCATAATCAGTTGGAACGTTTTGAGACGACATTTCTGAAATTTTTTGACTGTGCTTTTGCTGTTTATTACGGAGTACCGGAAACCGGACGGAAAATATATGAACTGGCTGATAGCTTGGAGAAGATGGATCAGGACAATGTGATGCGAAGAGAAGGCGTTTATCCGGTCCATAAGCAGGAACAGAGTACAGCGCAGACAGAGGAACACTATTGTGAGAACTGGGTGCAGCTTCTGGAAAATGAATTATATGATACGGTCGTGAAAGATACTGTGGATACCTTACAGAGACTTTCCGCTGCCAACCGGCTGAATTCCAAGAACCTGATGCGATTTTACCAGAAGATCATGGGTGTCATCTATCTGATCCTGCAAAAGCTGAATCTCGACATGGAGGATCTGTTCTCGGACGAGGAGACGATGCAGCGTGCCATGGAAGCCTATTCGTATACAGAGGATACCCTGTGGCTGGTGAAATATGTAACGGCGAGACTGCATGAACTTCGGAATACGGAAGCGGGCAAAGAGACACAGATTGATGAGATCTACCAATACATCCGCAGTCATATGGACGAGGACATTAAGAGAGACGATATTGCCGATGCGGTGCATCTGAATGCCAATTATATCTCGGCAATGTTCAAAAATAAGACCGGATTGTCATTGAAAGAATATATTATTTCGGAGAAGATGTCCCTGGCGAGAAAAATGGTTCGGGAGACAGGACTTCCCATCAGCGTGATCGCCATGAAGGTGGGGTATACGAATTTCTCCCATTTTTCCCAAAGCTATAAGAAGATCAACGGTGTCTCGCCCACCGAGGACAGAGAGGAAATGACACAGACAACCGAATACGTCGAATAAGTTATGAAAATGTCACATTTTTTACAATGAAATGTGACATTTTTGATATTGAAAAAAGCAGAAGTCGAAAATATCATTTTTTTTTGACACAAACACCATTTATAACAGATAGATACATCTTCGGTTTTTTCCTATAATGAATTCATCATCAACGAGGATCTACGAAAGGAGAGGAAAATCAATGAAAATGAAAAAGTTATTAGCAACAGGACTTGCTACCGCACTGGCAGTAACGACTCTTGCAGGATGCGGTTCCGATGCCGGCAGCAGCGTTACACAGAGCGCAGGCACAGACAGCACGGGCGCAGCACAGACACAGACGGCAGACGGTGAAGTAGAGACGCTCACCATCTATGCGTATAATAACTCCACAACTGAGCAGGCAGAGAAGGTTGCTGCTGCGGTAAGTGAGATTACAGAACCGGCGATCGGTGTGAAAGTAAATCTGTTGACCGGCGTAAAATCGGAACAGTTAAATCTGGCGTTGGCATCAGGAGAAGATCTGGATCTTTTCTATGCAATGCCGTGGGAGGTTTCCCTGTCTACTATGGCATCCACCAACCAGATCGTAGCACTGGATGATTTGCTGGCACAGTATGCTCCCGATGTTTTGTCCGGAATCTCTGAGGATGACTGGCGCTGCTCTACCGTATCCGGCAGTATCTACGGTGTTCCGATGAACAAAGATAAAGCACAGGGCAGAGGATTTGAAATGGTGAAGTCCATTGCGGATGAACTTGGAATTGACTATTCCACTCCCTGGACCTATGAAGATCTGGATGCCAACCTGAAAAAAGTGAAGGAAGCATATCCCGATATGTATCCTCTGGTTCCCAACGGCGGTACTATGATCTATCCCGCATGGGCATGTGATGTATTGAGTGATGACCTTGGCGTGCTGGAAAATGCACTTTCCGACAGCACCAAAGTAGTGAACTTCTACGACACCGATTCCTTCAAAGAGTACTGCAAGTGGGTATATCAGTGGGCACAGGAAGGACTGATGATGCCGGATGCCGTAAATACCACAGAAGGTTATCAGGACTTCTTTAACTCCGGCGTAGGATTTGGTACTTTCACCTCTTTCAAGGCAGGTTTTGAAGCAGAGGAGACCAGAAAATGCGGTACCGATATCGTAGTGGTACAGATGGAGAACGGCGCACCTCACTCCACCACCAGCATGGTAAATGCAAGCTGGTGCATCGCAAACAACAGCAAGAATCCTGAGAAGGCAATGGAGATGCTGAACCTGATGTATACCAATCCCGAAGTATCCAATCTGCTGGTAAACGGTATCGAAGGCGACAACTGGGTGTTCGCGGATGAGAGCAAGGGTGTGATCACCTATCCCGAAGGTGTGGATTCTTCCAATACTTCTTATTCTTCCGTAGGCTGGTCATGGCCCAACGAGCAGATCACCTATGTATGGGAAGGGGATGATCCCGATGTATGGGAACAGCTTGGTGAGTTCAATAAGAATGCACAGGCTTCTCCTGCCAAAGGATTTGTATGGGATAACTCTGAAGTGCTGAATGAAGTAACCGCATGCAACAACGTAGTCGAGAAGTATCGTGCAGGTCTGCTGACCGGATGTCTGGATCCTGAGACAGCAATCCCCCAGATGAATCAGGAACTGGAAGCAGCAGGCATTAACACCATCATCGATGCAAAGCAGGCACAGTTAGATGCATGGCTTGCAGAACAGAACTAAGAAGTAAGAACTAAAATTAAAAAATCGTCCAAACCTAAAATATAAGCTTTGAAGCCAAAAAGAGGTCCCGCCAATCCTTTGGCGGGACCTCTTGCACAGAAAGGAACAGGTAATACTCATGAATAAGAGGAGTGCTTTCGTAAAATGGAGACGTTATCTTCCTTTATACTTAATGTTGATTCCGGGAACTGTTTACATTTTTATTAATAATTACATTCCCATGGCCGGTCTGATCATGGCTTTTGAAAAATACGACTACAAGCTTGGAATGTTTAAAAGCCCGAAGATCGGACTTGACAATTTCACCTATTTGTTTGCTACCAAAGATGCACTGAACATTACCAGAAACACGCTGTTGTATAATGCGGTATTTATTATCCTTGGGAACATTCTGGCCATTACGGTCGCAATTCTGCTCAATGATGTGAAATCCAAGACAGGGAAGAAGACCTATCAGACACTGATCCTGATCCCGTATCTGATCTCCACAGTCATTGTCAGCTATATTGTATATGGCTTTTTAAATACACAGAACGGATTTATTAACAATTCTATCCTGGAGCCGTTGGGAAAGTCAGCCATCGCATGGTATTCGCAGCCGAAGTACTGGCCGTTTATCATTACCCTTGTATACTTATGGAAAAACTTCGGTTACAGCAGCATTATCTATTTCGCAACGGTCGTGGGTATTGACAAGACTTATTATGAAGCGGCGGTGATCGATGGCGCTACCAGATGGCAGCAGGTAAGATATGTGACATTATCCAGCCTGAAACCCACGATCATTACCTTGGTACTCATGGCAATCGGACGTATTTTCTATTCCGATTTCGGTCTGTTCTATCAGGTGCCGATGAACAGCGGAGCATTAATTGATGTGACGAATACGATCGATACCTATGTATATCGCGGACTGACCTCACTGAATAACATCGGTATGTCATCGGCAGCAGGATTTTATCAATCAATTGTCGGATTTATTCTGGTACTGACCGCGAATATGATCGTACGTAAAGTAAGCCGGGAAAATGCACTGTTTTAGGGAGAGAAGAAGCTATGGTTATTAAAGATACAAAATATCAGATCGTGATCAATATCGTTCTTGTATTGCTGTCTCTGATGTGTGTGCTGCCTTTTTTACTTCTGGTCAGTTCGTCCATTACTTCAGAGACGGCGCTGGTGAAGACGGGATATAGGTTCTGGCCGTCGGAGGTCGACTTTTCCGCATATAAGTATCTGCTGATGGACAGCATTTCCATTGTCAGAGGTTATGCGATCTCTTTTCTGGTCACCATTGTGGGAACTCTGGCAAGCATTGTACTGACTACCTTATATGCTTATCCCCTGTCCAGAAAGAATCTGCCGGGCAGAAATATTTTCGCATTCTATATTTTCTTCACCATGCTGTTTAACGGTGGACTGGTCCCCAGTTATATGATGTGGACGCAGATGTTCCATATTAAAAACACCATTTTTGCGCTGATCGTTCCCAGCCTTTTGCTGAACGCCTTCAACGTGATCATGATGCGTACATACTTTACCACCAATATTCCGGAGGAGGTCATTGAGGCGGCGAGAATCGACGGAGGAGGAGAACTTTATATTCTTACCAAAGTGGTCCTTCCCATGTCGAAACCGATTATTGTAACACTGGTATTGCTCATCGGACTTTCCTATTGGAATGACTGGCTGAACGGTCTGTATTATGTGAACCGTGATAATCTGTACAGCATACAGGTATTACTGAAAAAAATGATGGATGATATCGAGATGGTCAAAAAGGCATCGGCAGCCGGAGCAAGTACCATGAAAATGCCTTCAATCTCTATCCGGATGGCGGTAGCGGTCATGGGAGCATTGCCAATCATGTGTATCTATCCATTTTTCCAGAAATATTTTGTAAAAGGTATTGTGATCGGTGCGGTAAAAGGTTGATCATTTTGTAAACAGGAGGGTAACAAACAATGAGTTTTCGTAAAGATTTTGTCTGGGGAGCAGCGACGGCCGCTTATCAGATCGAAGGAGCCGCCTATGAAGACGGTAGGGGAGAATCCATCTGGGATGTGCATTGCCATGATATGCGTAAGGATGCCGACGGCAAACAGAATGTGCTCGACGGAGAGACCGGCGATGTGTCCTGTGACTTCTATCATCATTACAGAGAAGATGTAAAACGCTTGAAAACCATGGGACTGAAGGCGTTCCGCTTCTCTATCAGCTGGTCCAGAGTGCTGCCGGACGGCACCGGGAAAGTGAATGAAAAGGGATTGCAGTTCTACAGTGATCTGGTGGATGCACTGCTGGAAGAAGGAATCGAACCCTGGGTAACTCTATTCCACTGGGATCTGCCGCAGCAACTGCAGATCCGGGGCGGATGGCAGAATCCGGAGAGCCCGGAATGGTTCGCTGAATATACGAAGGTCATCGTGGATGCTCTGTCCGACAGGGTGAGCCATTGGATGACTCTGAATGAGCCGCAGTGCCATCTGATCATAGGACATACACAGGGAGGCTGCGCACCGAAACTGAAATTAACGGAGCCGGAGTATCTGCTGGCGATACATAATCACTTAAAGGCGCACGGCAGGGCAGTACAGGTCATTCGGGCGAATGCAAAGAAGAAACCGGAGATCGGTGTGGCGTTCTGCTTCGGGAGTGCAGTGCCGGTAAGCGACCGTCCGGAGGACGTAGAGGCAGCGAAAAAGGCAAACCTTAAGGATGATACCAAAGACCTGTGGACCGCATCCTGGTGGTTAGACCCGATCGTCTTCGGACATTACCCGGAAAAAGGGGCGGAAGCCTATGGGGAGAATTTCCCTGCAAAGCTGTATGATACCGAGGATCTGAAGATTATTTCGGAACCGCTGGATTTCCTGGGAATCAATATTTATCAGAGTGCGCGGGTGGAATCGGATGGCAAAGGCAGTTACCGCGATGCCAAGAATCCGTGCGGAGCACCGGTAACCGCGATGAAATGGCAGGTGACACCTAAGAGCCTGTATTATGTGCCGAAATTCTTCCAGGAGAAATACAAACTTCCCATCGTTATCACGGAAAACGGACTGTCTTGCCCGGACTGGATATTCCTGGACGGAAAGGTACATGACCCCATGCGGATCGACTTCATGCATCGCTATCTGCAATGTCTGAAGAAGGCTGCAGATGAGGGCGTGGATATCCGGGGTTACTTTGCCTGGTCGGCAATCGATAACATGGAATGGAATAACGGTTATACCGAGAGATTCGGACTGATCTATGTAGACTACCCCACACAGAAGAGAATTTTAAAAGATTCCGCTTATTGGTACCGGGATGTGATCGCATCCAACGGAGAGAATCTGTAGAGAAAACGGAAGTAAAAAAGAGACTGCATTTTGCATGTGCAGTCTCTTTTTCTGTGGACAGATACTTGCCATTTATAGTGGGAAAGGGGTATTATGATTAAGTACGAGACACTACCAAAGGAGGCTGACTTATGCGGTCGATACCGAAGGTCGCAGATCCGGAGCGCTATACGGAGAGCGCATTTACGGATTCTGCATTTATGGAATTGAAAAGTTGTGATCTCTGGGATGTGAAAATGCTGTATCCCGTGCTTGGAATGGATCATGCCGAAGAGCAATGCTTCGTCCGGAAGGAAATGTATGAGAGGCTGTGTGCGGCAGCAGGCAATCTGCCGGACGGTTACCGGTTCCGTATCTGGGATGCCTGGAGACCGTTTGCACTGCAGTATGAATTGTTTGAAAAATATTCTGTGGATATCATCCGGGATTTTGCACTGGAAAACAAAACGGAAGCGGAGAGAAAAGCAGTGATCTGCAAGTTCGTCTCCGACCCTGTGCCGGATAAGGCAGTACCGCCGGCACATACCACGGGAGGTGCCATTGACTTAACGATTCTGGATCCGGAGGGCAGGGAGCTTCCCATGGGATGCGATTTTGACGCTTTTACGGACAAGACTTACGCGGCTTATTTTGAAATGCCGGAACATTTACAGAGCGCAGAAGAGGAACAAATCCGCGACAACAGGCGCCTGCTGTATTTTGCCATGACGGATGCAGGATTTACCAATCTGCCGTCGGAATGGTGGCATTATGATTACGGAGACCGGTTCTGGGCGTATTATCAGAAGAAGCCGGCAATCTATGAGGGTGTATTTACGAGGGAGGATATCCATGGATAATCAGAAACAAAAGAAGAAAAAAAGTGTGATGGACACGCTTTCCGCCACAATGGTACTGGTGCTGATCGCACTGCTTTTGGTATTTGTGGGATATACGTATCTGGCACTGAAAAACGGCTATACGCTGGATGATCTGATCGACAATATCGTGGGCAATCTAATCGGCGTGCTGGCGGCATTTTTGCTGTTTGATATCCTGAATAACAAGCTGACACAGGATGCCTATGCGAGAGAGACTTCCCAACAGATCACGAAGACACTGATGGGCGAGCCGGAGATCCTGGATTCCTTCAGTGACGAGGATAAGAAGACCTTTTTAAAATCCACGATCACTTCCATGGTGAAGGATGCGGATGCGGTAGACATGCTTTCCAGCAATATGGAAAAATATTTCGACAGCGCGAGAGGCGCCAGGATCCGCAAGATGTTTGACTATACGATCAATCTGGAACCTGCGCTTACGGAGGAATATGTGAAAGCCGGTTTCCCCGGGGCTGTAGAAGGAAAATATTACCTGATCGACGAAGAACTGAAATTTAATGTAAAATACCTGGGCGGTACAGACGAAAATTATGCCGGTGATGTGATCTGTCTGGGGTTTGCCTATGACAAGAAGAGTCTGGACGGTGGACTTTTGGAGACCGGACATGATGCGGATTTTACAAAGAGTATTTTTAACGAAGATCTGGTCGTGGAACCGGAAGCCGTGGACTTCATCAACAGCATTCCCGCGGACAAGGTACGGGATGTGATCAATGACCTGTTCATGCCGATCTTACGTATCGACAACAGCGGAGACAATGAAGAGGATGCACAGTTCGAGGTGGAACGCAAGAGCAACGGATTTATTCTGAAGTTTAAGCTGGATTTCGACCGCAACGATGCGGATCATGAACATCTGGTAAGTATCTATTTCAAGATGCCGAGGGTGTGGAATTCCATTTTTGAAGTGACGCTGGTGGATCCGACGAGAGAGCCCCATATCAAACTGAAATACAAAAACGGTATGGATGTGACCATGTATTCCTACCTGAATAAGGAGAGCAGCGCCAACGCCGGTGCCTGCATCCAGAGAGCCGGACTCTATGACATCGCGGTCAAGGATGAGTGGATCTATCCGAAGAGTGGTGTGATCTTCCATATCAAAAAGTCATAGAAAGAATAGAAGACATAGAAAGCATAACGGAGCGATTTGACCGCAGCAACAAAATAGCAGGAAAAGTCAGCCGGGTATTTTAGGGAAAGGATAGTGACGGAATGAAACCTAGATCGCCGCAAAGCATGGAATTATATAAAATGTTATTGTCACGAGGCTACCCGGAAGATTTCTGTGATCTGGTGACGAAGAACCTGAATACGGATTTCACGGCGAACCGGATGATCGGATATCTGTACCACTATTCGGATCTGCCGCCGGAGGAGATCGCTGACGAGATGCTGGCAATCCTGAGTGACCGTAACCGCATCCTGCAGAAGAAGGAATTGGAGAGCAATCATGCAGCCTGGAACCGGATCCTGATGCAGGGGCTGGGGATAGACGAAGAAGATACAGAGGAAGATACAGACGAGTAAGATTTGCGAGAATACCCGAAAAGCAGATGCGGTGGGTAAATGCAGTAGAGGAGAATCCAGTGGGAAGAAAAGGAATAGGAAATGGAATGAAAAATGGAATAGAACAGTTTTCTCTTGCATCTGCCACACAAATAGTATAAAATAAACCCAGTGTTGCAAACAAAATATTACAATAAAACGCACAAAGAGGTGCATGCCGGGAGGCATGCGCCCTTTTTTAATTGCAGCACTTAGAGAAATCTGATGTGCGTGATGTTGAGATCAGCGCTTACGCAGCCGGATTGATATCCGCATTCGGTAAGTTGGCAGGCTCGGCAGAGGTGCTGTTTACTTCCGGTGACGCGGAAGGTGTAGCGGAGGTATCCGGTGTCGATGTGGCAGGTTTCGCTTTTTCCAGGGAGGCTTTGACAGCTTCCAACAGTACCAAAGAGGTATAACGGGTCTCGGCAGAGTAGGTGACCTGCTCCAGATCCTGTGTCTCACAGATCTGTTCACTCAGAGAATCCATAGCAGGCGTAAGCAGCGGATACATGGTGGTCAGAGTATCGTCAGGATCCGCCAGGCGTACGGAGGTGATGGCATGGTCATTTACGATGACTTCTACATTGACGGTTTCACTTCCTAAGATCAGTTCCGTGGTGTAGATGCCGGGTATGTAAGTGTTAGCGATGCCAACGGTAGTATTCGAGGCGGTTCCGTCATGGATGAGACTGGCGGTGTTCGAGGCGGTTCCGTCGTGTATCAGACCGCCGTTGTCCGCGACAGCTCCGGCAGAGGTATCTTCCGCCGGTGACAGACGTTCAAGATCCGCTACGTTGTCCGGCAGTCCTGTGCCTGATTCGGTCGCGGTGTCGGGATCCCCGGCAGCTGACGCTCCGGAATCTTTTTCCGGCAATAGCAGCAGTACCAGTAACAGGATGAACAATGCACCCAGTGCGACGAAGATTCCGGTGTAGAGCAGTTCTTTGCGGCGAAGTACGACGATCTTTGTATTTGCACTCATTCTTGGGTCTCCTTGGAATGATGGGATGATCTTTGTATATCTTATGCAAAGAAAACTAAGGATAGTACCGGCACGAAGTGGAACTTCAAGTTGACAATATAACAGAGAGATTGCTATTATTTTGATAATGTAGCAGTGCTTCCCGGCAGCGCAGACCCCGCGGAAGAGCAGAGATTCAGGCGGCGCAGAAATGAGGAATTCTATGAATAATTACACGAAGGAAGATATCATCCGTCTTGTGGAAGAAGAGGATGTAGAGTTTATCCGTCTGCAGTTCACGGATTTGTTCGGTAATCTGAAAAATATTGCGGTAACGGCCAGTCAGCTGGATCGCGTGCTGAATAATAAATGCATGTTTGACGGTTCGGCCATCGACGGTTTTGCGCGGATCGAGGAGTCGGATATGTATCTGTATCCGGATCTGTCTACGTTAGAGATCTTCCCCTGGAGACCGCAGCAGGGCAAGGTGGCGCGTATGATCTGTGACGTGTACCGTCCCAACGGACAGCCGTTTGAGGGAGATCCCCGATATGTGTTGAAGCGTGCCGTACAGCAGGCAGAAGACATGGGATATACCTTCGAAGTCGGACCGGAGTGTGAATTTTTCTTATTTAATACAGATGAAAATACGATGCCTACGACGAATACACATGAGCAGGCAGGCTATTTTGATATCGGTCCGCTGGACTTCGGTGAAAATGCCCGTCGTGATATCGTTATGAATCTGGAGGATATGGGCTTTGTCATCGAGGCCTCTCATCACGAGATGGCTCCGGCGCAGCATGAGATTGATTTCAAATATGATGAGGCACTGCGTACCGCAGACAACATCATGACATTCAAGATGGCGGTGCGTACCATTGCCAGACGTCACGGACTGCATGCGACCTTTATGCCGAAGCCGAAATTCGGTGTCAACGGTTCCGGTATGCATATCAATATGTCCCTGCAAAAAGACGGCAGGAATATTTTCCAGGATGCTTCCGATCCGAACGGTCTGAGCAAAGAGGCTTACTATTTCATCGGCGGTATTATGAAGCATATCAAAGGAATGGCGGCGATCACGAATCCTTTGGTGAACTCTTATAAGCGTCTGGTTCCCGGTTTTGAGGCACCGGTTTATATTGCATGGAGTACGACGAACCGAAGTCCCCTGATCCGTATTCCGGCCACTTCGGACGGAGAGGGCACGAGAATCGAACTGAGAAGCCCCGATTCTGCAGCCAATCCTTATCTGACACTGGCAGTGTGCCTGTGCGCCGGTCTGGAAGGCATCCGTGAGAAGATCGAACCGCCCAAGAGTATCAATGCCAATATTTTTGCATTGACGGCAGAAGAGCGTAAGGAGCTGCAGATCGACCAGCTGCCCGGTACTTTGCTGGAGGCAGTGGAAGAACTGGAGAAGGATACCTTTATTCAGGAAATATTGGGTGACCATATCGCCGGAAAATATATCGAAGCCAAGCATAACGAATGGCAGGAGTACCGTTCTCAGGTGTCCGAGTGGGAGATTGAGCAGTACTTATATAAATATTAAGAATCCTTTCTTGTTTTCATGAGATATGTGCAAAATCTGATATGCCGGGAGATTCCGTGCATGGATAATCAGCACATAGATTGCGAGAAATAAATGTATCAGGTGTTTTCTTGCAGTTTATAACAAAAGAAAGGAGGTGGGCCAATGACAAATATTATTGTCGCACTGCCGAAACAGGAGGAAGCCAAAGGCATCAAGAGCATACTCGTGCGCAGTGGTTTTCAGGTCACGGGTGTCTGTACCACAGGCACGCAGGCAATCAGTCAGGCAGACGGTCTGAACGACGGTATTGTGGTCTGCAGCTATAAGCTGGCGGATATGGTATATTCAGAACTGCATGATGATCTGCCGGAGGGTTTTGAGATGCTGCTTTTGGCATCGCAGAACCTGATCAGCGAATGTTACGGCAATGGGATCGTATGTCTGTCCATGCCGTTAAAGGTACAGGATCTGATCAATACGGTGAATCTGATGGTGGAAGGCATCGAACGCCGCAGAAGAAAACGCCGGATGCAGCCGAAGGTCAGAAATGCAGCGGACGAAAAAGCAATCAAAGATGCCAAGGAACTGTTGATGGCGAGAAATCATATGACGGAAGAAGAAGCCCACCGATATCTGCAGAAGACCAGTATGGACAGTGGAACGAATATGGCGGAGACGGCACAAATGGTGCTGTCGATGATGACGGAGTAGAAGGAGGAACTGTACTACATGAAATTCACAAAAATGCAGGGCTGTGGCAATGATTATGTATATGTCAACGGCTTTACGGAGAAACTGTCGCAGGAGGAGAAGCCACAGATCGTACGGAAACTCAGCGACAGGCATTTCGGGATCGGCGGAGACGGTGTGATCTTTATCCATCCGGCGAAAGAGGCTGATTTCGAGATGGAGATGTACAATGCGGACGGCAGCCGCTCGGAGATGTGCGGCAACGGCATCCGCTGTGTGGCAAAATATGTCTATGACAAGGGACTGACGGATTGGGAAGATATTACGATCGTCAGTGCCGGCAAGGTAAAATATCTGCATCTGACAGTGGAAGGAAAAACGGATACAGACAGAGGACAGGTGACAAAGGTGCGTGTCAATATGGGACAGCCGATCCTGACACCGGCGCAGGTGCCTGTGACCGCAGAAGCTACGGCGGAGACGGAGAACGGTCCGGCTGTGGTAAATGCACCGATTGTGGTCGACGGTAAGGAATACCGCATGACCTGTGTCTCCATGGGCAATCCCCATGCCATTGTATTTATGAAAGGGGTAAAAGAGCTCGACATTGAGAAAATTGGCCCCAAATTCGAGCATCATTCATGCTTCCCGAACCGTACCAACACGGAATTCGTAGAGATCCTGGATCGTAAGAATGTATTTATGCGTGTCTGGGAGAGAGGCACGGGTGAGACGCTCGCCTGCGGTACCGGATGTTGTGCCACTGCGGTAGCCTGCGTGCTAAATGGTTTGACGGACGAGGAAATAACTGTTAAACTATTAGGCGGTGAACTGCACATCAAATGGGATCGTAAGGAGAATCTGGTCTATATGACCGGACCTGCGAAGATCGTATTTGAAGGTGAAGTCGACCCGTACTCCATCTGACAGAATAAACTCCTCCATAGAAACACGGCGTGGCTGCTTGCAGACAAAGACGTGTTTCTATGAGAGGAGTAAACGAACATAAGTAAGTAGGGCGATCAGCCCGGATTACGAATGTTCGTTGCAATTTTGAGAGCACGTAGTGCGGAAAAATTGCTTATTTACGACAGCAAGGTGACAGTAATATTGCACCAAGGATCATAGAGAGGAGAACGTACTATGTTTAAAGTAAACGACAACTATTTAAAACTTCCCGGAAGCTATTTATTTTCCACCATCGGCAAAAAGGTAACTGCCTATTCTGCGGCACATCCGGACAAAAAGATCATTCGTCTGGGAATCGGTGATGTGACACAGCCCCTGGCCCCTGCCATCATTGATGCACTGCACGGTGCGGTGGAGGAAATGGGAAAAGCGGAGACTTTTCATGGGTACGCGCCTGATCTCGGTTATGAATTCCTGCGCAGTGCGATCGCTGAGAACGATTATAAAGCAAGAGGCTGCGATATCGCACCCGATGAGATTTTTGTATCGGATGGAGCAAAATGTGATTGTGGCAATATTCAGGAGATCTTCAGCCTGGACAATAAGATCGCGGTATGTGATCCTGTTTACCCTGTATATGTGGACTCCAATGTCATGGCAGGCAGAACCGGCACCTATGATCCGAAGACCGAGACCTGGAGTGATGTGATCTATATGCCCTGTCTGGCGGAGAACGGTTTTGCACCGGAACTGCCGAAGGAGACACCTGACCTGATTTACTTATGCTTCCCCAACAACCCTACCGGTGCCACCATTACCAAAGCACAGCTGCAGGAGTGGGTGGACTATGCCAACAAGGTAGGCGCTGTCATCCTCTATGATGCAGCGTACGAAGCATATATTTCCGAGGCGGATGTGCCTCACAGTATCTATGAATGTGAAGGAGCCAGAACCTGTGCCATTGAGTTCCGTTCCTTCTCTAAAAATGCCGGCTTTACCGGAGTGCGTCTGGGCTTTACCGTGATCCCGAAGGAGCTAAAGAGCGGTGATGTCAGCCTTCATGCACTGTGGGCGAGAAGACACGGTACCAAGTACAACGGAGCACCTTATATCGTTCAGCGTGCCGGTGAGGCGGTATATTCCGCAGCCGGTAAGGCACAGCTGAAGGAGCAGGTCGCTTATTATAAGAACAACGCACAGTATATCCTGAAGGGCTTGAAAGAAGCCGGCTTCACGGTATCCGGCGGTGTGAATGCCCCCTACATCTGGCTGAAAGCGCCGAATGGTATGACCAGCTGGGAGTTCTTCGATTATCTGCTGGAGAATGTCAACGTGGTAGGTACGCCGGGATCCGGTTTCGGTCCCAGCGGAGAACATTATTTCCGTCTGACTGCTTTCGGAAGCTACGAGAACACCGTGGAGGCAGTGAATCGTCTGAAGAAGATCCAGCTGTAATCCCGGAGGATTACGGAAAATGTGGATTCCATAAGGAATATCTATAGGGAAAGTATGTGCGGCTGCTTATAAATAGGCAGCCGTTCTTTGCCATAAAAGGAATGGAGCAGATTATGCAGGAAAAGCAGAAAAAAATCATCCGGTGGATCAGTCTGGCACTGATCGTACTGACAGGAATCATTGTCTGGCGGGTCAATTATGAGATTGATTTTATGATGGACGACGACTGGTATTCGACGCTTCTGTACGAGGACACACCAATCCGGAATCTCAGTGACGTTATCCGTGCGCAGATCTGGCATTATTTTAACTGGGGCGGCAGAAGCATGGCTCACGGTCTGTTGCAGCTGATCCTGCTGGCCGGGGAAAAATGGGCGGATGTCCTGAATACAGGCATGACACTGGTGCTGGGATGGCTGGCCTGCATGATAGCAGACAGACGTAGGCTCCCGTACTGGTTTGCAGCGCTGGGGATGATCCTGGGGCTGAATGCCAACTGGAAAATGAGTATGTTCTGGGAAGCCGGGGCAGCGAATTATCTGTATATGGCGGGTTTTCTGCTGGCATATTTGTTCTGTTACCTGAAATATGAAGAAAAAAATCTTCCGGGCATCGTCATCTGGATCCTTCCACTGGGACTGATTGCAGGCTGGAGTAATGAGAATATGGGACCTGCGGTATGGATCCTGAGTCTTCTGGTGATCCTGTTAAGACACAGGGAGCACAAAAAAGTTCCGGTATGGATGTATCTGGGAAACATCAGCTGCCTGGTGGGAACCATTCTGATGATCGTTGCACCGGGCAATTTTGTCCGCAGCGGGGAGACGGGGGAAGAAGCCTACAGCCTGCTGTGGAGACTGTATCTGCGCTGCTACGCAGAAGCGAAAGGAGTTATGGAGTATCTGTTCCCTGCCCTGCTGCTTACGGTATTTGCACTGATCGTCTGCAAAGGCATTCTGAAAGAAAACCTGGGCAGAAATACAGTGCTGTTATTGCTGGGCGCACTGTTGTCCTGGGGTGCCATGTTCCTGTCTCCTCACTATCCGGACAGGGCGGCTTTCGGAACGATGATTTTGTTGATCTGTGCGATTTTATCCATGGCAGGGAAAATTGCGGACAGGCAGAAAGAAAATGTCTGGATGTTCTATGGCTGTGCCATGCTGGCATGGCTGCGGGGGATGTATTTTCTGGTGGAATATCTGGGATTATGCTGGGGCTGGATCAAATAAGTGAATAAATGTCCATTATAAAAGACCTCACAGGCGGCAAATGCGCCGGCAGTGAGGTCTTTTATCATGGACATATTATTTCCGGGCATACCGGCTCCGATACTGGCGCGGTGTCATGCCGGTCTTTTTACGGAAGATCTGTGAGAAATAAGACTGCGAAGAAAAACCGACACTGGT